>JBJXFN010000133.1:0-9090 GCA_046155535.1 Burkholderiales bacterium | reverse complement strand
AAAAAAAAAGGGCTGCCGGTCGGCAGCCCTTTCTATTGCGTTCGCTTAATTAGCGATTGAAGACGTACATCGTGACTTCAAAGCCAAAGCGCATTTCGGTGTACTCGGGTTTCGTCCACATGGTCAGGCTCCTAAAGAGAGAGTTCACACATCATCCGGGATTTCGGGGTCAATTCGGTGATGACCTTGGATCGCATTGTGTTCGTCCCAGTAAAAACTGCACATAGCAAAACACTTAAATGCAGCTCATGATTTTCATGAGATTCTTCGAGCGCGCTCTTCTCTGCATCTTACACTTTAAAATCAAGGCTCTATCAATCCCGCGCGGATGCCGATGATGGCCAATTCCGCCGAATTCGAGGCCCCGAGCTTCTGCTTGATGTTGTAGAGGTGGGTGCCGATGGTGCGCGGGCTCAGGGACATCACGTCGGCGATATCCGCCACCGACTGGCCTTTGGCCAGCGCGAGGAACACCTTGAATTCCTTCTCGCTCAGCATGTCCAGCGGATTGCGCTCGCCTCCAAGCTGCTGCATTGCCATTTGTTGCGCGATCTGCGGCTCCAGGAAAGTCTTTCCCTGATGGACCTGGCGGATGGCATGCATCAACTCCTCGGCCGCGCTACGTTTGGTCAAATACCCTGCGGCACCCGCCTTCAACACCCGGCGCGCATGCATGGCGTCTTCGTGCGCCGAGAGCACCAGAATCCTTGCCGAGGGCTCGCGGGCGAGAATCCGGTCAATGGCCTCCAGCCCGCCAATCCCAGGCATGGAAATATCCATCACGGCGACATCCGGCCTGACTTCGGGGAACTTACGGCACGCCTCTTCGCCGCTGACCGCTTCGGCGACAACTTTGATATCCGTGGAACCTTCCAGGAGCAGGCGAAAGCCCATGCGGACAACCGCGTGGTCGTCCACCAGCATGACCGTGATCTGGCCGGATGAAGTCTTTTCGTTCTCCATTTTTCCTCTGCCCCTTATGCAGCGCGGACATCGCGGCCGGGCGGCGGCGCATTTAACGGGATCAGCGCGGATACCGAAACGCCTTCGCCGGGCTGCCCTTCGAAATCGAATTTTCCTCCCAAAGACTGCACCCTCTCGCGCATGCCCATCAGGCCAAAACGTGCCGCCGTGGTTTCTTCAATCCGCGAGATGCCCTTGCCATTGTCCCTGACCAGGATACGCAGCGAATCCCCCAGCGAGGATTCCTCGTCACGGGTCACGCGGATTTCCACTCGCGTGGCGGCGGCATGCCGAATCACGTTGGTCAGACACTCCTGGATGATCCGGTACGCAGTAATGTTCACCGCCTCGGCGAATCCGTCGATGTCGGGATCGATGGCCAGATCGCAGACAATTTCAGGGTGTCTGGATTGCCAGGTGGAAACAATGTCTTTGAGCGCCTCACCCAAGCCCAGGTGATCCAGCGCGGTCGGCCTCAACTGGCGGATGATGCCGTGGACCACATCGTAGATATGCGAGGCAACTGACACAACAGTCTGGGCATTGGAGTGGATTTCCGGCGAGCTTTCGCGGGTGCGGTTGGCAATGGCGGTGCCGATGGTCTTGATCGCAGTCAGGCACTGGCCCAGTTCGTCATGCAGTTCGCGCGCGATGGCGCGCCGCTCGTCCTCCAGCCTTGCCTGGGCATACTGGGTAAGCTGCTTGTTCTGGGCAAGCTCGAATTCTGCCTGACGCACGCGTTTGTGCTCGGTGATGTCACGCATGCTGCAAATTTCACCGATCACCACATCGTGTGCCGGGTCAACAAGCGGGGCCGCCGACAGCGCCACCTCCACGATGTGTCCGTCCTTGGTCAGGCGCAGGGTTTCCGTCATGTCCACCAGTTTGCGGGCGGTCACCAGATTCAAATTATCCTGAATCTCGTGTTTTCGGTCGTCGGGCGCCAGCAAGGTGGCGGAACGACCCGTGATTTCCTCGGTTCGATATCCGAACATGCGCTCCGCCGCCGGATTCCAGAAGGAAATCCGCCCTTCCAGATCATGAATGATGATGGCGTCGCTGGACTGCCGCGCGACCAATGCAAGCCGCCGGTTTTCGGCCAGACTGTCCTCCAATGTCTGGGCCATGCGGTTGAAGGTGTGGCTGATCGCCTCGAATTCGGGAAGCTTGAAATCCGGCAGCCGGGTGTCAAAGCGGCCCGCCTCCATCTGGGACAATCCGTGCAGGATGCGCGCGATCGGCTCCAGCGAACGACCCAGCAACCAGAACACCGCAAGATTGAGCAGAACAAAAAAACCCAGCATCAACCACACAAAAACCTTGAGATCATCCCAGGCATCGAGAATTGCCCTGGAAGGGTCCGGTGTCACCACGACCGAGCCATTCATGAAGTTGAGGCGGAACTGCGGCAACTTGGGATCCATCAGGCGTTCAAACCAGGCGGGCGCCCAGAGCCCCTGCTTGTAGACCGGCGGTGGCGAGGTGTAGATCAACTTGTCATTCTGGTCATACAGGCGAATTTCATTGGCACGAACACGTCCGACCTGCCTCAGGAAGTCATGCAGAACCGGCTCCCTTTGCGCTTCGCTCGCCCCTGTGCGCACCCCGGCGATAACAGTCTCCAGAAGCTGCGCCGTGACTTTGCTGCCCGCCTCGGTCTCCTCGCGAATGGCGCGACGCGTTTCCTTCAGCAACAGATCGCCGGTGGCAACCGTAAACACCAGGATCACAATCGTGATCACCAGATTGATGCGAAATCGAAGCCCGGGTTTTTTCACTTTCCTTCCCTGCCAATCCGCTCGCCGAATTGCCGAGTGGCCGCGACCAGTTTGACGGCCATGTCCGGCTGCAATGCATTGTGGCCGCCATCCGCCACCCACCACAATTCTGAACGCGGCAGCATTTTGGCCACCAATGCCGCTGTGCACGGCGGGCACACCATGTCCAGCCTGCCCTGCACAATCACGCAGGGGAGGTGCGCGATTCGCCATAGATTATCGAACAGTTCCCCAGGGCGAAGATAGAAATCGTTGGACAAATATTGAAGTTGAACGCCAATACTGGCCAGCAGTGCCTCCGCCGGATCGGCACTGGAATTTCCCGGCCCTGACCCCGGCGCAATGACCCGCGATTCATATTCCGACCAGCGCCGCGCCGCGGCCAGGGCAATTCCAGAATCGGCAGACTGCAACTGCCGCCGATAGTACGCGAGCAAGTCACTCCCCGCATCGGCGGAAAATGCAGCCCATGCCTCGGGAACAAAAAGTCGCACCCCACGCAGAAACCAATCGACTTCGTCGCGGCTGCCAAGAAATACACCTCTTAACACCATTCCCGCCACGGATTGTGGATGTTCTATCGCATACGCGAGACTCAAGGTGCTGCCCCAGGAGCCGCCAAACAATAACCATTGCCTGATCCCCAACGCATTGCGAATGGTTTCGATATCGGCGATCAGATGTGCGGTGGTGTTGTCCTGTGCGCATCCAGCTGGCGTGCTCTGTCCACACCCGCGCTGATCGAACAGGACGATGCGAAACACGCCGGGGTCGAAAAACCGCCGGTGAATAGGGCGAGTGCGGCTGCCGGGACCGCCGTGGACAAACAACACCGGCAACCCATCGGGGTTGCCGCTTTCTTCCACATAAATCCGATGCCTGCCCCCGGTATTCAACCAGGTGCAGCGATAAGGTTCCAGGGCGGGGAAAAGACCGTCGGCCACAGCAGACTGCGCGCCCACGGACGGCAAATGCGAAGAAGGGATGTTCAGGATTCCAGTTTGAATACGATCGGGACTCGCACCGTCAACTCACGACCGCGAAGATCCTCGGGCGTTCGCGGCAAGTTTGCTTTTCGAACCATCTTCAGCGCTTCATCGTCCAAAACCTTGTGACCACTGCTCTTTCCGATCGAGATGCCCGACACCTTGCCATCCGCGGTCATCTGCAGCAGCACTTCCGTCGTTCCTTCCCAGCCTCTACGCTGCGCGATCAACGGATAATTCAAGGTGCGTTTGATCTCTTTGGAAATTGACTGACCATATGCGATCTTGAGCTCATCTTCACGCTCGAGATTGCGAGCCGCCTCCACCTTGACGGGGGGCGCCGGAATTGCCGCGACCGTGGGCGGCGTCACCGGAGCAACAGAAGGCGCAACTTCCGGCGACTTGGGTGGAACGGGCGATGCTGCCGCACGTGGCGCAGGCACAACCGGTTCTGCTCTCGGCGCAACGATCGGCGGTGCAACCGACGTCACTGCGGGCGGCGCCACCGTCTCCGGACTTGCGACAGGGACCGGGCGAAGTTCCGGCCGGGGCTCGGCCGCTTGTACGGGCCGGGGTTGCTTCGGTGCCTCCACTTGCTGAGGCCGGATGGCCGGCAACGGTGCAACCGGATCGGGTCGAATCTCGGTGCGCGGTTCTGGCCTGGGTTCGGGCGGCGGATCCACCGTTCTCACGGGGCTGGGTTCCAGACGGGGCTGCACCCGCGCAACCGGCGGGGGCTCCAGGCGCGGCTCCACCCGGGCTTCCGGGCGCAGTTCCGGTTTCGCGGCAGAGATGGGTTCAGGGCGAGGCTCGGGACGTGGCTCCGGCCGGGCAACCGGCAAGGGCTCAGGACGCGGTTCCTGTCTGGCCGGCGGCCGAATCTCTGCCCGGGGAACGGGAGACAATTCCGGTTCCGGTGCCCGAATCACGGGTTCGGGAAGCGGCTCCAGGCGTGGCATCGGTTCCGACAAGCTGCGCTCAAGCGGCGCACGTTCCGGCGGAGGTGGCACCACGGCAGGCGGTGGAACTGGCACTGGCTGCGGCTCCACCGCACGCGCCTCTACTGGCCTGGACAACGGCTTTTCCTGGACTTTCGGTGCCTCCGGGGTCTCCGGATCTGCAAGTTCCACATTCAGCACGATAGTCGGCTCAATGGTGACCGAACGGAACCCCGGCAACACGGCAATCAACAGGCCATGCACCAACACGGACACGGCGAAGGCCACCCGGAACGATCGATCCTGGTGCCAATCGGGCAACGAAAAGGAGAAAACATCTCCCCTGTTTATCACAGCGTGGGACATGTCCGCAGGGTAGTGCAAGGTCTTGCGCCAAGTAAAGTTCAGCCGGGCAAACTCATGATATTCATGAGTGGGAAATGCTGATTTTTGTGTGGGTCGGAACTCGACACCTGCGCACAATGGCGGCGGATCGAAAGATTGTGGTACCGCATTTGTTTCAAGCGTTGCCCAGCCGGTCCGATTACCGGTTTCCCAGGAAACCGATTTTCAAAACTTCAACTTGTATTAGGAGAAATAACGATGTGGACCAAGCCTGAGTACACCGAAATGCGTTTCGGCTTCGAAGTCACGATGTATATCGCCAACCGCTAAATCCAGCGAGGGGTGAAAAGAAAGCCCCTACCCGGGGCTTTCTTTCTTTTAGGCAGCCGGTTACTTCAATGTCAGGTGGACGATGCGCATTCGGGTTCTAGGTTCCGCCGCAGGCGGCGGGTTCCCCCAGTGGAATTGCAATTGCCGAAACTGCGATGGTGTGCGCAAGGGCACGCTGCGCACCCGCGCGCGCACCCAGTCTTCCATCGTTGTCAGTCCTGATGGAATCAATTGGGTCCTGTTTAACGCGTCGCCGGATCTGCTGGCGCAAATCCAGGGATTCCCAGCCCTGCAGCCGGGGCGCGCACTGCGCGACACGGCGATTCGGGCGATCGTGCTGATGGATGCGCAGATCGACCACACCACCGGCCTGTTGATGCTGCGGGAAGGAAAACCGCTGGAAATCTATTGCACAGACATGGCGCGCGAAGATCTCACCACCGGCAATCCATTGTTCAATGTGCTGGGCCACTATTGCGGAGTAAGCTGGCACAGACTGCCGACCGAGACGGGCAACGCCTTTTCGGTGGTCGGCGCGGAAGATCTGACGTTTACGTCCGTGCCACTCAAAAGCAAGGCGCCGCCCTATTCCCCGCACCGAGACAACCCGCATGAGGGGGACAATATCGGCATGCGCATCACAGACCGCCGCAGTGGCAAGACCCTGTTTTATGCGCCGGGGCTGGGGGAAATCGAGCCGCACCTCAAGCCTTTTCTGGAAGATGCGGATTGTGTCATGGTGGACGGCACTTTCTGGACCGACGATGAAATGATCCGCCTGGGCGTTTCCAAGAAACACGCGCGCGACATCGGCCACCTGCCACAGTCCGGGCCCGGCGGCATGATCGAAGTTCTGAAACCGCTCCGGGCATCGCGGAAAATTCTGATCCACATCAATAACACGAACCCGATCCTCGACGAAGATTCGAACGAACGCAAACAACTGGGCGCAGAAGGCATCGAAGTCGCCCATGACGGAATGGATTTGACGCTATGAGGAGATCGTGACGATGGGCGCTGCCGAAAATCTTCCCTGGAGCAAGGCCGAATTCGAGGCGCAATTGCGCGACAAGGGGAAGCGCTATCACATCTTCCATCCTTTTCATGTGGCCATGAACAGCGGACGCTGTACCCGCGAGCAAATTCAGGGCTGGGTGATCAACCGGTTTTATTACCAGATCAGCATCCCGATCAAGGACGCCGCGGTGCTGTCGAACATGCCGGATCGCGACCAACGGCGGCAATGGATTCTGCGCATCATCGATCACGACGGCGTTCACGGAGAAGAAGGCGGCATTGAGGCCTGGCTGCGACTTGCCGAAGCCTGCGGCCTGAAGCGCGAAGACGTGGTTTCACTGAAAAACGTTTTGCCAGGCGTTCGTTTCGCTGTGGACGCCTACATCAATTTTGCACGACGGGCGCCGTGGCAGGAAGCCGCCTGTTCCTCACTCACGGAATTGTTTGCCCCCGAAATCCACCAGAAGCGCCTGGACAACTGGCCACAACACTATCCCTGGATCGAGCCCCAGGGATATTCCTATTTTCGCAAGCGTCTCTCGGAAGCCCGCCGCGATGTCCAGCACGGCCTGAACATCACGCTCGATTATTTCAAGACCCGCGCCGATCAGGAACGCGCACTGGATATTCTGCAGTTCAAGCTGGACGTGCTCTGGACCATGCTCGATGCCATGCAGATCAACTACGGCATTGGGGAAACACGTTATGGCTGAAGCCTCCTTTACCGACGAGACGGTGTTCGAGCTCCAGCGCCACTTCCGGTTCCAGTGGGAACCTGCGCAACAAAGTCACGTGCTGCTCTACCCCGAAGGCATGGTCAAGTTACCGGGCAGTTCTGGTGAAATCATGAAACGCATCGATGGAAAATCCACGGTGCTGGAGATCATCGAAAAGCTGCAGAGCAGTTTCCCGGGCGCCGATCTGCGCGCCGACGTATTTGGTTTTCTGGAGCATGTTCATGGAAAAGGCTGGATCCGCGCCCGATAACATTTCGCGTCCGCTGTGGCTGCTGGCGGAAGTGACCTACAAATGTCCGCTGCATTGCGTTTTCTGCTACAACCCGGTGGACTACACCCGCTACGGCGAGGAGCTCGGCACGGAAGACTGGTTGCGTGTGTTGCGCCAGGGCCGGGAACTGGGCGCCACGCAATTGGGGTTTTCCGGTGGTGAACCCCTGACGCGCGACGACCTCGAGATCATGGTGACCGAGGCGCGCAAACTCGGCTATTACTCCAACCTCATCACCTCCGGCGTGGGCCTGAACGAAAAACGTATTGCCGCTTTCAAGGAAGGCGGACTCGATCATATTCAGTTGTCGTTCCAGGATTCGACCCGGGAAATGAATGACTTCCTGTCCAGTACCCGAACCTTCGAACTGAAGCAGAAGGTCGCCAAACTGATCAAAAAATACGACTACCCGATGGTGCTCAATTGCGTCCTGCACCGCCACAACATCGACCATGTCCAGCAGATCCTGGAAATGGCCGAGTCCATGGAAGCGGAGTATGTTGAACTCGCCAATACGCAGTATTACGGCTGGGCGTACGTGAATCGGGATCAACTGCTGCCCACCCGGGATCAACTCAAGCGCGCCGAAGAAGTCACCAACCGCTTCCGCGAACGCGTGGGCAAGAAGATGCGAATCTTTTTTGTCGTGCCGGATTATTATGAAGAGCGCCCCAAGGCCTGCATGAACGGCTGGGGCTCCGTCTTTCTGACCATCACCGCCGATGGCCTGGCACTGCCGTGCCACGAGGCCAGGATGCTACCCGGCCTGAATTTCCCCAACGTGCGTGATCACGACCTGGGCTGGATCTGGCGTGATTCGCCCGGCTTTAACGCCTATCGGGGCGATAGCTGGATGAAGGAACCCTGCCGCACCTGCCCCGACAAGGTCAAGGATTTCGGCGGCTGCCGCTGCCAGGCCTATATGCTGACCGGCGATGCGACCAATACCGACCCGGTGTGCGGCCTGTCGCCCAATCATCATTTGGTCACCGACGTCGTCGAAAAAGCCCAGACGCCGACGCCGAAAGTCGAAGTCAAACCAATTCTGTTCCGGGACGACAAGAATTCGCGCCTGTTGAGCAAGACCCCGGCCTGAATTGCCGGCCGATGACTTCGACGCAGGACTCCCCGCTCGCCGTACATTGCAGCGGCCTCTTCAAGCGTTACGGAGATGTCACGGCGGTAAATGGCCTGGATCTGGAGATTCCCTCGGGACAGTTCTTTGGATTGCTCGGGCCAAACGGCTCTGGAAAAACCTCCACGATTCACATGTTGGCCACGCTGATCCGTCCCAGCGCGGGAAAGGCCAGCGTTGCCGGGCACGACGTGGTCGAACACGCGGTTAAAGTTCGTGGCGCAATTGGTCTGGTCTTTCAGGAATCCGCACTCGATCGCACCCTTTCGGTCGCCGAGAATCTGCGTTTTTGCGGGATGCTCTACAACCTCGCGCCAAGCGTAATCGCGCAACGCGCCGGGGAACTCCTGGAGATTTTCGGACTGGCCGACAAGCGCGACCGGCCGGTGGGCTCCTTGTCAGGTGGCATGCGCCGCGCGCTGGACATCGTCCGCGGCGTGATCCACCACCCACAAATCCTGTTTCTCGATGAACCCACCATCGGCCTGGATCTGCCGAATCGACGCAAAATCTGGCGCTTCATTCAGCAACTGCGTGCGAAAACCGGCATGACGGTCCTGCTCACCACCCATTATCTCGAGGAGGCGGAC
>JBJXFN010000112.1:0-7962 GCA_046155535.1 Burkholderiales bacterium | reverse complement strand
TGAACTACAGCGCGCCCGAAACCCGAAAAATACTCAAGACCCCGAGCCAGGAAATCGAAGCCCGGCTGGGCTACGTGGACGAGCCCGAACTCATCCACCGGGACAATTTGGTGCTGCTGTAGCAGCACCAAATTGCAGTGGCGGCTGGACTTCGCGTAGCACGGCGCACGTCAACTGCGCAGGCACGTGCCGGATCTACAGACTTGTCCTCCTCTGACGGACACCGATCCGCCCCGCGCGCCAGCACGTTATCGATACACATGTTGGCGTGTGAGCGGGACCGGCGCCGCGCCGCTGGCCGCCGGGCGCACGCCCAGAATCTGGAATATCGAAATCCACCCGCGATCAAAGGCGTGCGCTGAGCCGGCCATATAGACGCGCCACGTCCGATATAGTTTTTCACCCACGATTCTTCGTGCCTCTTCCTGACGCGACTCCAGTCTGCGCACCCATTCCCAAAGGGTCTTTGCATAGTGGGGGCGCAGGCATTCCGCGTCCCAGGTTTCCAGTCCCTGTTCCGCCAGACAACTGAGCACTCGCGAAACGTGCACCAGTTCTCCGCCGGGGAAAACATACTCGTCCACAAAATCGCCGATGCCGCTGCCCAACTCCGCATCTTCCAGGGAATTGGTGGTGATGCCGTGATTCAGGACCAGACCGCCGGGTTTGAGAAGCCGAAAAATCTTGCTGAAGTATTCGGGAAGATTGCGTTTGCCCACATGTTCGAACATGCCCACGCTGGCAATCTTGTCAAAAGGGTCCTGGTCGGGAACGTCTCTATAGTCTTGCAACCGCACCTCGCACCGGCCCTCGAGTCCCAGCGCCCGGATGCGTTCGCTGACGTAGGCGTGCTGTTCGGTTGACAACGTGATGCCGGTGGCCCTGACCTGGAAGTGACGCGCGGCCCAGAGAAGCAAGCCTCCCCAGCCGCAGCCGATATCGAGAAACCGGTCGCCTGGCTGCAGAAGCAATTTCCTGCAGATGTGTTCGAGTTTCTGCTCCTGCGCCAGATCAAGGGAATCGTCGGGCGACTTGAAATACGCGCAAGAATAGACTCGCTGCGCATCCAGCCAGAGGCCGTAGAATTCGTTGCTGACGTCGTAATGGTGCGCAATGGCCTTGCGATCCGCCGGACGGGTATGGCGCCACCACTTCCAGATATTCGAGCGTTTGCGATAGGTGCCCGCATCGCCCGCCACCAGGCCTTCTCCGATGCGCATCCACTCCCGGATGTCCGTGCCGTCGACATCCAGCTCGCCTTCCACGTAGGCGCGGGCAATTTTGCCGAGACTCGGATCCGCCAGCGACAACAACCCGCCAGGGGATTTCACGATCAGCCGCAATTTTTCCTGTCCGCTCGCGGCAAAATTCCGGCCGTTCCACAAGCTGACAGCCACCGGCACCCCGAGGCGGGTGAGGCGCTCTTCGATCAGGCTGATCATCCTGCCTTCCAGCATCGGAGACCTCGACAAAAACGAGTCGGTAAATCCGCGAAACCACCACGCTGCCTATTCTACTGCCAGGCCTGCCATTCTCATCAAGGGGTCAAATCCCCGAGTAGCGACGCCCGAAAATTTTCGGGCACGGGTGAGATGCGCTCGGAACAATGCGGATGCTCCACTCCGAGGGACAATGAGGCGCCCGAAAACAGCGAGTGTTTCATCTTTGGGGACAACTCAAATCGCAGGAAATGCACGGAAGAGGTTTTTTCCGTGTTCTCCCGCTCCATGTCCTCATCGGCGATGGCAAATATCCGCGGGTGCCCCTCCACCTGTACCCATGCCCGATCTTCGACCCCGATCAATTTCTCCAGAGCCAGGCGGCGCTCCGTCACGTCGGGATACTCGATCAACATGGTTGCCTTCCAGTTCTTTCCGTCGGGAACCAGCGGATTGTAGGCATCCACTTCGCCTTGAATCCCTTCCGGCTCGAAAATTCTCTCCACCCGGAGCATTTCCTGAATCTGGTAGCGCATGGTCAGTTCGTCCTCGAACACCAGCATCAGATGTTCCCCAAGACTGACCGTCCGGTTTTTCTTGTGCGTGAGCACCTTGGCCCGAAATTCCTTGCGGGCCTTCGCGTACTGTTCGAGAGACAACAGGCTCTCGACGGTGATGGCACCCATTTGCATTTCCCCAATATATGCGGACGGCGGCAGGTCCGTGACTACAAGCCGTAGGCCAGGCGAATCAGTGTCAGCGGATGGGTTTTATGCGCGTCCCCGGCATCGAGTTCGCCATCGCGCATTCCCTGTTTGATATGTCGCCCGGCGATGGCACAGTCCGAACTGATATGGTCAGGCGCGGAAGAGGCCATCTGCCGGAACACCGGCCGGCCGATTTTCATCGATTCGTCGAAAAACTCTTTCTTCACGCCCCAGGTGCCGTCGTGGCCGGCACAACGCTCCACCGTGTTGACTTGCGTTCCCGGCACAAGCTCCAGAATTTCCCTGGTCTTCTGCCCCATGTTCTGCACACGCAAATGGCAGGGCACGTGATAGGAGACATTTCCCAGTGCCTGCTTGAAATCGGTCCGCAGCAAACCATCCCGATTGCGTTTGACCAGGTACTCGAAGGGGTCGTACATCGCCTTGCTGACTGCCTTGACGTCTGCGTCATCGGGGTACATCAGCGGCAGTTCCTGTTTGAACATCAGAGAGCAGGAAGGCACCGCCGCCAGTATCGCGTATCCCCGTCTGGCCAAATCCGCCAGCACCGGGATGTTTTTTTCCTTCAACCGGTTGACGGTCTCCAGATCTCCAAGCTCCAGTTTTGGCATTCCGCAACAGGCTTCCTTTTCCACCAGAATGGTCGGAATCTCGTTGTGGGTCAGGATGGCAACCAGATCGTGGCCGATTCCTGGCTCGTTGTAATTTACATAACAGGTCGAAAAAATCGCCACCTTGCCCGGCGCCGAACTGCCGTCCCGAACCGGGAACGCGTCACTCGGCCGTGCGGTTCTGCGAAATTTCGCTGCAGAGTATTCCGGAAGATCCCTGTCCTGATGCACCCCGAGTGTCGATGCCATGACCCGGCGCGCGGCAGGATTCCTGTTCACTGCATTGACCATGTTCACGACCACAGGGATGGACGCCAGCTTTCCCACAGCGTCTGTGCTGGTGAGCAACTTGTCGCGGAACCGGGTGTCGCCCTTTTTGAACTTCACCGCCTTGGCCCGCAACATCAGGTGCGGAAAATCGAGATTCCAGGGATGCGGCGGCACGTACGGGCACTTGGTCATGTAACACATATCGCACAGATAACACTTGTCCACGACTTTCCAGAAATCCGACTTGTCCACCGCGTCGAGTTCGCCGGTCTTCCCTTCGTCGATCAGGTCGAACAGCGTAGGAAAGCTGGTGCAAAGATTGACGCAGCGGCGGCAACCATGACAGATGTCGAAGACGCGATGCATCTCCCCGAAGAGTTTGTCCTCATCGTAGAAGTCCGTGGATTTCCATTCGATTGGATGCCGTGTCGGCGCCTCGAGGCTGCCTTCTCGTACTGTCATGGATAACCTCGGCGCAGTGAGCAGGAGGGGACGTCAAACACCGGAAAAGCGTGCACTTCCGATCAGGCGCGGCGGAAGCCGCGCCTGATTTTCCGCTATTGGAACAGCAGTCTCAGTCGGCGAGTCCGTCCAGGGCTTTCTGGAAGCGATTCGCGTGCGAACGCTCTGCCTTGGCCAGGGTCTCGAACCAGTCCGCGATTTCCTCGAACCCTTCGTCGCGTGCGCTCTTGGCCATGCCGGGATACATGTCAGTGTACTCATGGGTTTCGCCCGCAATTGCCGCCTTCAGGTTCAGGCGCGATTTGCCGATCGGCAGTCCCGTGGCTGGGTCCCCAACGGACTCCAGATATTCCAGATGCCCGTGCGCGTGCCCGGTCTCGCCTTCCGCGGTTGAACGAAACACAGCCGCCACGTCATTCTGGCCTTCGACATCGGCTTTCGCTGCGAAATACAGATATCGGCGATTTGCCTGGGATTCCCCCGCAAAGGCGTCTTTCAGATTTTTCTCCGTTTTCGAACCTTTTAATGCCTTCATCACGATCTCCTCGTTGGAAAATTTTCGGAATCATCTTAATTCGAATGCATATTTCAGGCGACTCGGGAAGCAATTAGACTAAATCTAATACAATGCAAGAATATAGAGAACGGTGCCTTGCAAGTCAACCGGTCCGCCCCTCGAACACATCCGTAAATTCATCTGAGCGGGGAAATTTCGCATGTTGTCAGTGTCTCCGACGGGGACAAGGAAATCAAACCGACATTTCCCATCACAAAAAGCAGCCGTTTCACGACCAGACCGTGATGGCAGGGTATGACGCAAGTGAAATGACGCCGCCAGCCCGGCACCCGGGTGAATATTCGATTCCCTTCACTGGCGAGCAACCAAACAATTCCGTAGTTCGGAACACAGATGACTGCCCCCCCGGGCGTGGATTCGATGCAACGCATGCCGCAGTGGGCGCCACCGCCAGTAAATAGTACGATGCTGACGCTATCGAAACAGTCCGCGACGCAAGATTGCGGCCAGGCCCGCGGAAACATTTCTCGGAATTCGAAAAAATGGAACTCTAAACAAAAACCGTTTAGTCTTCGTCTGTCTTTCTCGGATACCCACTCGTGACCTCGGATCGTAAGTCGCTCGAAAATAAAATGGGCCGCCGTCATTCATGTTGAACAGAAACCACATCGTTCTGGCGATTCAGCAGGACGAGTACCGGGGGTTCTCCAGAACCATCGCTGAGGTCGAATGGCTGTTGTTGTCGCTCGTTCTGGTTTATCTGGTGGCCAACGAGCCCCCGCAGGACGCCAAGCTCGCAATCCACGCCGCACTGTTCTTCTTTTCAGCCTTCACTCTTGGCCTGCACTACGTGCATTTTTTCCGAGAAGAAACCCGCCTCAAGCTGATATTCGAAATCTGGGTGATGCTGGTATTTATCACCTGGGTCGTCTGGTACACCGGGGAAATCCAAAGTCCTCTGATGAACCTCTACCTGATGCCGATCATCGCCAGCGCGCTCATTTTCGGCAAGTTGCTGACCGCCATCGAAATGGGGGTCATCGTGTTGTGTTTCATGTTCCTGGCCTACGAACCCAAGGCCTCGGGCATTCTTCATCTGGCGTATTGGGGCAAGGTACTGGTAATTTCCGGGCCGGTCGTGCTGGTTGCCTACATCACCACCATGCTGGCAGCCGACATCCGTTATGCGGTGGACAAGATCAAGCAGGTGTCGGATACCGACGAACTCACCGGCCTGTACAACATGCGCGCGTTTTCGGGAATTTTGCAGCGCTCATTCCGTCAGGCGGTACGGTACGGACACTCGATGGCCGTGGTCATGATCGACTCGGACAACCTCAAGCAGGTCAACGACACCTACGGACACGAATCCGGGAACCGGCTGTTGCAGCATCTGGTCCGTTGCATCCGGGAGCAGCTGCGCGGCTCGGATGTGGTCGCGCGTTTCGGCGGAGACGAGTTCATCGTGCTGCTGCAGGAGACCAACAACAAAGGCGCCGCCGAAATGGCCGAGCGCATTCGCAAGGCGGTGGAAAGCTCACGCCTTTCGGTGCGCGGGGGCGACACCACCGTGACGGCAAGCCTTGGGGTGGCCAGCTACCCCGAAGATGGCGGCAATCTGGAAATCATTCTCGAAAAAGCCGACAAGGCGATGTACCGCGCCAAACAGAAAGGTCGCAATCAGGTGCAGGTCTATCTGGACGAGCGCACCACCTGAGTTCGCATCGCTCGCCGTCCGGGCCGGAAGTAGTCACGGTTGCAATAGAAATCTTCCCGTTTATTTTCCGCCCACCAGCCGGGCACTCCCAGCACCGGCAAGGGAGACAGGTCCCGGCCCGACTTCCACGCATTGCGGTCCGCCAACACCGCCGCCAGCCGCGCATCGGCCTGACTGACCTGTATGTGCGACGGCAACGCCATGAATGACTGCGGCACCTGCAACAGGATGGCCTTGCCCGTCATCCCGACAAACGGCCGCAGCGACTTTTGATACAAAGCGTGGCCGAAGATCAGGAAACACATGCTGGCCTTCACCTGTTGGCGGGCATTCCAGAACAATTCTTTCCAGCGAAATTCGCGCACCATCTGCAGCAGTGCCGGGTCACTTGAGAATACGGCCACCCCATCTTCATCGAACATCGTCAGTGCGTCGCGCAACGGTGACCGTTGGCCTCCGGCTTCGTCGGGCAAATTCTCCATGTGAAGGGCATTGATCCGGGCTTTGGTGGCCGGGAAGGTCATCCAGACCAGCGCGTTGAACAGGTCGTGCCAGTCGGACGCGCGCACATGGACCTCACCCTTGAAAAAACAGCGGGGTTCGAACCCGTTCTCAAAGCTCCGGGGTCCGCTCGGTTGCGGAACAAAACGCACGCGCGTGCCCGCTGCATTGACCGGTTGACCGTGGGATTCGGCCAGCGTGTTGAGCCGCGCATGGTCCGGCCACTGTCCGTCCGGCAGGCCTGCGCCGAGGGGGCACAAGGGCCGGAACATTTCGTTTTCCGCCAGCCACTTCGTATTCCAACAGGTGTCCATGAGGGTGCAACAGGTCATCAGTTAAGATAGCGCCCACATCAGTATATCGACCTTAAGATTTCCCAATGACTGACCGCATGGACTGCGCCGTCATCGGCGCCGGTGTGGTGGGACTTGCCATCGCGCGTGAGCTGGCGCTTGCCGGGCGCGAAGTGATCGTAATAGAAGCCGAAGAAGCCATCGGCACTCACACCAGCTCGCGCAATTCCGAAGTGATCCACGCCGGAATTTACTATCCCAGGAACTCACTCAAGGCGCGAATGTGCGTGGAGGGCAAACGCCTGCTTTACGAATTCTGCGCCGATCGCGGTGTGCCGCACGCCCGGATCGGGAAAATCGTCGTGGCTGTCGCGCCGGAAGAAACCGCCGCGCTCCGGGACTACGTGACCAAGGCTGCCGCCAATGGGGTACAGGATCTGGCGTGGTTATAGCGCGAAGCCCTGCGGGAACTGGAACCCGAGGTCGAATGCGTGGCAGGATTCCATTCGCCGTCCACCGGGATCATCGACAGCCATGCATTGATGCTGGCCTACCAGGGTGATGCGGAAAATCATGGTGCGGCGCTGGTATTTCGAAGCCCTCTGCGTGCCGGCACCGTCACGACGGAGGGCATCGTCCTGGACGTAGGGGGCGCAGAACCCATGTCCATTGTCTGCAACATCGTTGTCAACGCCGCCGGGTTGTACGCGCAAAACGTCGCGCGTTCCATCGCGGGCATTCCGCCCTCCAGCATCCCGCCGCAATACTTCGCCAAAGCCCATTACTACACGCTGTCCGGCCGCCCACCCTTCCACCGGCTGGTGTACCCGATTGCCACCAACGCACATCTTGGCGTTCACGTGACGCTCGATCTTGCCGGACAGGTCAAATTCGGACCAGACGTCATGTGGGTAAACGGCGTGGACTATCAATTCGACGAATCCCGCGAAGCCCTGTTTTATCAGGCCATCCGCAAATACTATCCCGGACTCCAGAACGGCCAACTGCAGCCCGGATATACCGGCATCCGGCCGAAAATATCCGGTCCAACGGAGGCGGCCGCCGATTTCATGATCCAGGGCCCGCGAGACCACGGCGTTGCCGGCCTGGTCAACCTGTTCGGCATCGAATCGCCGGGACTCACCGCCTCGCTGGCGATCGCGCAACACGTGCGCGGACTGCTTCAGGATTAACGGCGCGTCCGTGGAATTCCGAAATCCCATGCAGGCCATGGACCAGCCAGAACCCATCGAGAAGGCTGGTATCGACGAGTTGCGCGCGTTGCAGTTTCGTCGGCTGGGCTGGAGCCTGCAACATGCCTACGCCAATGTGCCGCATTATCGCAAGGCGTTTGATGCCGCTGGTGCGCACCCCGGCGACTTGAAGAGTCTGTCCGACCTGGCGAAATTTTCCTTCACCACCAA
>JBJXFN010000109.1:0-32581 GCA_046155535.1 Burkholderiales bacterium | reverse complement strand
AGCGAGGTGCAAATAAAGAAGGCATGAAAACAAAAGCCGGACTGGGTTCGTGTTCATGTCTCCTCCTATCAGCATCCCCAAATACCAAATCTACTTCGGCGGCCGCTCCATCTTGCACTTCATGTCCAGTATCGCGTCATCAGAATCGACATTCGCGACCGTCTTCCAGACCATGCCGGTCTCCTCGACGTCATGTCTGACACCAGCACCTCCGGCTCTGACGTCTCACAACGTACCAGTCGAGTGAGTGCGAACTTTGCCAGCGCGCCAACTCCAGACCGCCGACACAATCAGGGCCAGAAGCCCCAACGACTCCACAATTTTGTTGAAATAGATGTACATCGACCCGATCAACACAATCGCGCCGATGACTGACAAGACCAATGGTCCGCGAACGTGGTGTTGTCTGTACGCCATCACAACAAAACCGAAGGTGAGCAACGCGAACAGACTGATTACGCCCGCCTGAATGTGCGGGTTAACGGCAATGGCGATACCAAAAGACGAAAGCAAAGCCACGAGTACAAACACACCGTTGCACGCGACGAACGCGAGAATAGCGGTAACGCCAGGCAACCATCCCGGTTTTGCCAAATTGTTCCGAGTGTCAGTCGTCATGGCACATCCTTTTAAGGAAGGGAAATCCAAACGATAAAGTATAGGCCTGACCCTTTAGCTTTTCGCCAACTGTACGGCGCTGACGCCGTGACACAGGCCCAGGCACTCATTCCGAAAACTGATTTCTTCATGGGCATGCCCGCTCCCGGGCTGATACTCGACGGTTGCGAAATGCACCGCAAGCTGCTGGTGACGTACGACAAGGTGATACGCGCGCGGCCTGATGACGTCCGGCACGTCACGCATCGCCAGCATCAGGGAAAATTTCTCCTCGAATGCGCGCGGAATCACACTCGCCACCACGACACTCCGCTCAAAACACCACTTGGAATCGCGCCTGGATGAAGTAGAGATCTCCGGGCGAAGGCCCCTCGCGGACATCGGCGTATGCGGTGTTCAGTTGCCAGCGCAGGTAGCGGTCCCAATACCAGTTTACGCCCAGCATGCCGATTCCCATGCGCCCGCCGTTCACCGACTGGTCTTCGAGATCCAGATAGGAAATGCGCGCGGCCACCTCCCAGGCGCCCCCCGTCTTGGCCTTCCACGAAAATTCCTTCTTGGGCAGGAGCCTCCCGACCACCGCACCGGAGCTCTTGTCGTACTCGCGCTGTTCTCCGGTCAGAAAATAACCAACCGAAACATACCCACCCCAGAAGTTGTTCGACGGGTTTTCGCCTTTCAGGTGAATTCCCGCCATCTCTCCTGTCAGTGTAAAGGGGCCATGCATGTAGAGCGCTTCCAGTCCCACGAGGCCCGCCTTGTCCGCGTTGATCTTGCCGGTATTGACCAGGTAGGGCGCGATGAAACTCTCCGGCCGAGCCTGGAATAAAAACTCCGAGTCCTTCGCCAACTGGTAACCCACACTAATCCCGAAGTGTGCGAGCTTGATACCATCCTTGCCGCGGTCCTCGAAAACAGGCAGCCTTGTCGCCCGAACGACCGGATACAGCAGCGTTTGCGTCACGCTACCGCCGTTCAGGCCGAGATCGGAGCCGACGGAATAAACGCCTCCGGAGACGCGCAGGCTCTCATTGTCGAAGAAACGGAACACTTCGACACCCAGGCGGTTTCCCGGCGAGAAGGCCAGCGACATGGAGGACGCCTCCATGAATGTCATGGCAGTGAACGAATAGATATTCTCCAGCGTCTGCGGCACGGTTTCATAGCCGATCTGCAAGTTGTGCACATATTCGACGCCCTGCCATCGCACCCACCCCTCCGTCATATAGAAACTGCCGTCGACCGAGCCGAAGTCAAGCGAGTAAAGCGTGGGGTCCTTGCTTTTGCCGACTTGACCGTTCGTGTAGAGCTTGAACTGCCGGAGGGCGCCGCCGCCTTCGATCTGTCGTGGGTCTTCGTCGTTGCTGTGGAACGCCGCCACATCCTGAGACCACTTCAGACCAGCTCGTCCGATAATGCGAATCTCCTCCCCGATGGTTCGTTCGTCCTGCGAGAACGGAACCTGGACGGTGATCGGCTGGAAAATCTGGTAGCGCAGGCCTTGATCCCAATACATGCGCAGCAGATCCTCATCCTTCTTCGGCGGCTCTGGCGGCGCGGCTATTTGTGCCACTTCTTCTCCGAGCGGGACGACCGGGGCGACCACCTCCTGCGCGCCAGGAACCGGCGCGGAAACAGCCGTTCCTTTCTCAATCCGCAAGATGCGGTCACGCGGCAGCGACACTTTACCGAGGCCGGTCGATTCGAACTCGATAGTCGCGTCACTCTCCGAAACGACCGTGCCAATCAGCTTTTCCCCCGAAATCAGCTCCACCGTGTCGGCGAGACAGGGATTCGAAAACATGGCGAGGATGACGCAGCAGCACACGCCCATGCGCCAGGCGGAACGGAATCGAGGAAGGGGGAAGTGCGGCGCAACCATGGCAGGTTCGAAGTTATCACACCCTGCCGCGAAAAGCAGCAGCCTGCACACACACGGCCAGTTTCCTGACCTTCGTCACCGGTTCGTTCGGAAAAGGGTAGAAAATCCAACGCGACAGGCGGGACTATCTTCATCCGGGCCGCGTGTCCCACGCGATGACGAGCGCGTGATAGCGGCCGCCGGGAAACTCGGCCAGGTATTGCTGCAACGGCGTTACGCCGAATCGCGGACGAGGGGTCCCTCTGGGGATCGGACCGCGGAGACACGCGTAAGTCCGGTCATCGACACGCTGGAGATCCCGTCAAAACCTGCACGGGATCACGTTGCGTCAGAACGGCAGCGAGGTAAAGAGCCGGTAGGCGGTAATGCCTTCGCCGGCGCTTACCGCGATGCCAATGCGGTCCACTTCAATTCCGGCAATCGAAAACGGCCGACGCGTGAGCACGCTGAGCGCCAACTCGAATTCTTCCCCGATCGTATTGTCCGGCTCGTTGAGTTCGGCATAGTGAATACGACGAAAGTAGTAGTAGTAAGCCGGTGTGATGCCAATGATGACGGGCCTTCCGAGCACCTCTGCATGGGCCGGCACGACGAAATCCAGGCCGATCGCCAGATAGCCAAGGGGCTGTCTCGATCCATCGTTGGCGTCGTATCCAGCCACAGCGAGTCGGTTGACCAGGGCCAACTCGACCCCCTTGTCTTCACCGATCAGAAACCGGCTGCGCAACCCGACGTCGTAAATCCACGCATATCCGTCACCGTCGAGTTCCCAACCGGCCCCGGCGGAGATATAGGGCTTGAGCCGCCAGCGCGCGGTAATCTGCTTTTCCAGTTCGAGGCCCGGAACGAAGCTCAATGTGTTAAGCGCGTTCGGCAGGCCTTCGTCCAGGATGTCGTCGAACTGATAGTCGTAAAAGCCGATTGACACCGGCAGTGTGATCCGAAATCCCCAGCGGTCTTCTTCGGGTTCCCGCAGTGTATAGCTCAGGGGTAATTGCAGCACGGCAACGGTACGGTCCCCGGTTGTATAGACGCCGGTGCCAAAAGTGGCGGCGTAGTACCAGTTGGCCAGTTCTTCGCGCTCCTGGACATAGCGCGGCTGCACCTGTTGCGCCAGTGCCGGCGCTGCTGCCAGCAGCGCGGCCAGCATCCACAGGGCGGAGGCGAGCCTCGGAATACGAAATCGCAGAATCCGATCGCCGCCGCGCATCTGAACCAATTACCAAGTCGGCCAGCCGACTCAGAACCGGAACGACAAGCCCGCCAGTGCTTCACCCTGGTAAAGCGCGTCGCCACTGATCGCGCCGACACAGCCGACATTGTTGCCGCAGAACAACGCACTCTCGTTTTTGATGAGAGTACCGTAGCCGCGCACTTCAAGTCGCAATCCGACACGTTTGCCCAGCGGAAGCATGAAGCCCACGCCGATGTTGCCGGACAGGAACGTCTCCGAATTGAGGTCGCTACGATCGGGGCTCGCGTGGGTAGCGCCGATCCCGCCCACGACGTAGCCTCCCTTCCCCACTTGCTCAAAGAAGTAGGTGCCGCCCACGTGGTAGTAGTGGATGGTGAGCCCCGCGTCGCTCAACGCCGGCGCGAAAGATTGGGCACTGAGCGCGGTCTGCTGGCGGCTGTAGAACAGTTGCGCCTGCGTCTGACTGTCGAGGCCAATGTCCACCGCGAGTGCGTAGCTGGAATCGCTTATGACACTTACGGACGAGCCGGTGTCCTCGTCGGTCAGAGTCCCTCCCCACCGATACCCACCGTAGAGCGTCACGCTGCTCTCCTTCTGGAGTGGTGCCGCAGTCTGGGCATTAGCCGAACACGCCGCCGACAATGCCGCAGCCATGGCGAGAAGCCGCAAACCGTGCCAATAAGCATGCAAGCGTCGCATCGAAAGTTCTTTCTTCAATCAAGACTCCTTATGGGAAATTTTAAAAACGATTTACCGCGGCAATCCACTGCAATGGGAAGATGGCCAGCCGCCGATGCGGCGTCGGGGGACCGGGCTATTTCGGTTCCACCTTCCACTCGCCGTCGGGCTGCTTGCAAAAGGTCAATACAACACGGTTGTCATGTCCGCGTGCCGAATTCGCCACCTCGAGATCCCTGCACGATCGACCTGCGCGATCGAAACCTGCGCGGGGAGTGAGATCCCCATGTGCGCCAGTCTTCGGGTTCTCCCAGTGCACTGTACTTCCTTCCGGCGTCCGATCAAGCGTCCCGACGACGGCGTCCTTGAGCAATTCCCGGTCTTCGTCGGTCATCTGATTGATCGGCAGATCGCCCATTGAGAAAATGTTGACCGCCGGCACCGCAGCGGGCAGCAATGTAAGACAAGCGATGATCGCGGCAACAGTTTGTCTACGCATCTTGCTTCCCGCACGAGATTCCACAGGTATCTTCCTCAGCACTCGGTGTACGGCATTCTATCCAATACCCCCTTGCGGGGCGCCCGGCACGATCCTGTTCCTGCTTCACCAACTTGATTTCATAACCCGGGCGTCGTGCAGCGCCCAACTGCAGTTGGTGGTTGCGTTCTCGCAAACGTCGTGGATGTCCAAATTCTCCGCCTCGTCAAGCATAGGAAATCCAACGCGACAGGCGGGAGTATCTTAATCTTGGCCATCTGAGTCAATCGCCGATTCTGGCGAGGAAGTTCCCGTTGGGAACATGAAGCCTTGCGTATTGCACCTGCCTGGCCCTGCCAGGCGATGCGTTGGTCGAACTCGATCTGCGGACGAATCCCTCTGAGTGTCGTTCTGCGCCTGCTCCGCAGCCGCGATCGCCCCCCCACAGAGGTGGCCCGCGCGCAGCTCCATCGCACCGAGGCGGCAGCGAACAACCCCTACCGCCGCTTGATCCGTGTATCCGGATGCCCTGCATGCCCGGTTGCCTTCATATTCTGCTCCTCGGAGCGCCACGTTTGAATGAGGTGGACTTGTTTGTCAATTTAAGGTGCTGAGCACAATTGCAATGTTCTGATTTTGGCGAATGGACGCGAACGGGTGGGAAGCTGCGTCTTGACCCCGGAATTTGCAGCGTGGTAGGGTCGAACGAGTGGGATGGACCCCTTCCCGTTGCGCGCTTTTCAGCGTCTCGCACCGAACGACTTCATAGACGGGAACTTTCTTCGCTGCCATGGCACTCAAGAGGCGTTATCGCTGGATTCTCGCCGCGTTCCTTTCGCCGGCGCTGCTGTCGGTTGCGTTGCTGCTGACCGCGCCACTCTGGGTTAATCAGAGCACAGTCAAACGCGAAATCGAAAAGGTCGTTGCGAGCGCCACGGGTGGTCGGGTTCAGTACGATCGCATCGACCTGCACTTCCTGCCGATGCCGGGCGCTGAACTCACGCGGCTGCGTTTCTCCCTGACCGGTACGGTGGAAGTGGAGGCGCAGTCTGCTTCCATCGACATCCACTTCCTTCCGCTGCTGCGGGGTGACGTCTACCCACACCGGGTTCGCATCGTCTCGCCCCTGGTCCGGATTCAGATCGAAGAGCCCCAGCCGGGCCTGCCCCCCCAGTCCTCGACGCAGCCACAGCCCCGACCCTTCTCATTGAAGGAAACCGAAGCGTGCGTGCGCGAGGTACTCGCGCAGATCCAGGCCAGCGTGCCGGGCGTGAATGCCGACATCGAGGCTGGACAGGCGGAATTGCGCATTGGCCAGCGTCCACCGTTGTTGGCGGAACGCATCGACGCGCATCTCGACGTCACCGGAAATACGATCTCCGCGAAGGTTTCGGGCAGCTCCAACCTTTTTACGCAGTTCGTCGCCGACCTGCGCCTGACGACCGATGACTTGATCGGGGAAGGGCGGGTGGCGCTTTCCGGACTGCAGGTGCCGCGCCTCGGCCCCCTCCTCGGCATGCAGGACGGCTGGCCGGTGCAGGAGGCCGTCGTGAATGCCAGCCTCAAGTGGAAGATGCACGGGCTGGGTAACGCAAAGGCCGAGGTCAGCGTCGATGCGCCGAAGGTCGCACTGCAATTCGGGAAGGAGGGTCACCTGGACCTGGTTGGCCCGGCCATCGAAGTCGCCGCACAAACAAAAGGGGAATCCGCGGAGGTCACCGTGCGCCAGGTGGCTATCGAGTCCCCGCGCATTGCGTTGAACGCCCGGTTCGTAAAAAAGGAAGCGGGAGGCTACGCACTGGAGAGCGAAACCAGCGAGGTGGATCTCCTGGCCCTGCAGTCGGTCGGCGAGGCACTGGCGCCGGCCGTGGACTGGCTGGTGGACTTTCCGGTGCGCATTTCGCGCGGGACGCTGACATCGGTCAAGTTCGCCACCCAGGCTGCCAGGCTGGAGGAACTGTTCGACCTTTCGGCGTTGCATGTCACCGGCGCCGTAGAAAACGTCGATCTGTCACTGCCCGTCTTCTACGATCTGAAGGTTCGCCAGGTGAGCGCTCTTGCCTCGCTCCATCAGGGCGTGGTGCAGGTCCGCCAGGTGCGGGCGCGGTTGGACAAGTCCGCTGCGCGTGACGGCAGCTTCGACATGGATCTGAGCCGGGATGCCTTGCCGATGCATGTCGATGTCACCGTCGATGCAGATCTTGCGGAAGGGTTTGCGATCGCCCGGCGCGTGCTGCCTGACCGGCAGACACAGCAGCAGCTCAACCAGATCAAGCGGCTCGAAGGCAAGGCGGTTGCGCGCGTAACGGTCGGAGGGGAAGTGAACAATGTCGTGCCTCGTGTGGACGTGACCACGCTGAGCGCATCGCTGCGGCACGACCTGGTGCCGTTCCCGATTCGCATCGCGCGCGGCGCGTTGACTTATACGACGCCGGCACTTTCTGTGCAGGGCGTGGACGGTGCGATCGGTGAATCGACCTTCACCGGCGTGAGCGCCCGGCTGGGCATGAATGCGCCCTACGTACTGAGCGCGCAGCAAGGGTCGGCCGTGGCTGCGCTGGGGCAGTTGTTTCACTGGGCGGCCGCCCAGCCCCGGTTTGCCAAACCGCTCGCCGGGGTGAAGCAGATCTCCGGCACCCTCGCGCTGTCGGTCGCCCAGTTGGAAGTGCCCCTGAACGTGCCCGAGAAGATGCGCTTCAGGATCGCCGCGACGCCACAACGCGTCAGCGTCGATGCACCGAAGTACGGTCCGCTCGCGCAGATCGATGGCGGGGTCGTCGAGGTCTCGCAGCAGAGCGTGAACGTGAAGAGCGTCAAGGCGTCGATGCTGGATGCGGCGATCGAGATCTCCGGACGCACGGACAACTACCGCAAGAGCGTCGACAAGGTTCAGGTAAGCGCGACCGGGACGGTCGGTCTGGATGCACTGGCGTGGATCTATGGCAAAGCCGGACTGTCGAAGGCGTTGCGGTTGCGCGCTGGGCTCAATGTGTCCGGGTCCAGCGTCGAGTGGCGTGCCAATGGCGCAGTGTCGGCGCGTGGCAATGTTAACGTGGTGGGCGGACCCAACATCGGGTTCGCCGTGCGCAGCCTGCCCAAGCGCATCGAGATCGAGCAGGTGACCCTGCGCGACGACGCCTCCGAGCTTACTGTCGGCGGCCGCCTCGAGGGGGAGCATTTCAGGATCGCGTACAAAGGGCGGCTGGCCGGCAGCAGCATTGATCGCATCTTCGTCGAGCCGCTCGTTTCGATCGGCGAACTGCAAGGCGATTTCCGCGCCGAAGGTGATTTCAAACGCCCCGATGCCACGACAGCGACCGGTCGTCTGCAGGGGTCGATGATCCGTCTCCCGCCCGTGCTTCCGATGCCGGTGACGATCGAGAAATTGTCGCTGGAGGCCAGGAACACCTTGCTGCTGGTCAAGTCCGCTACGGTTTCCAGCTGGGAAAGTCGCGTAGACGTAAGCGGGAGCGTTACCCACACAAAGGACAAGTTCGCCGTCGACGCCGATGTGCGGGGCGAGAAGTGGGTCGTTGAGCTCGCCCCGGAGAACCCCGCCAATCCCGAGGCGCCGGCTGACCCCAAGCCTGCTGCCCAGTCCAGTTCGATCCTGGGCAACCCCGAGAAGATGCAAGCATTTCTGCACTCCTTGTGGGCACTACCCGTGACAGGAACAGTCCGCGTCGATATCGGGCTGCTGCGTATCGGGGGTATGCAGATCTCGCCTCTGGTGGCCAGTGTGCTGGTCGCGGCGCCTCGTCTGGACATACGGATTGGACGTGCTGCTTTGTGCGCAATCGCGCTCTCGGGGGAGGTGACGACGACGGAAGAAAATGCCGAAGCCACAATAAGATTGAGCGCGCGTGGCGCGCAAGTAACCGAGTCGATCACCTGCCTCACGGACCAGCGCCTTCAGATTACCGGCAAGTTCGATCTGGATGGCGATTTCTCCGCCAGTGGCAAACCAGGAACGCTGCTGAATGTCATGCAGGGGAAATTCACTGCGGTGGCAACCGACGGCCGCATCGACAAGTTCGATGCGCTGGCCGAGGTGTTCAAGCTGATCAATGTGACTCAGATCCTCGTCGGGAAGGCGCCTGACTTGGGCCAGAGCGGGATGAAGTACTACTCGGCAAAAGTCATGGGCATACTCAACGGCCGGCAGATGCGTTTGAGCGAGGCCAGCCTGGACGCGTCCGGCTTCAAGGTCGTTGCGCAAGGTAAAGTCGAATACGATACCGGGCAGATCGATTTCGACGTGCTGTTCGCGCCGTTCCAGACGGTGAACACCGTGATGAACTACATTCCCATCCTGCGCAGGATTTTTGGCGGGACGGTCCTGGCCGTGCCGGTTGGCGTCAGGGGAACGTTGGAAAAACCTGTCGTCATCCCGCTGGGCCTGAAAGCGATGGGTTCGCGCCTCGTAGATCTCCTGGGCAACACGCTGAAGGTCCCGGGCGATATCATCAAGGTCACGCCCGTGGCGCCGACCGAAACGGCAACGCCGCCGCAGACATCGCCGAGCCAGCGCTGATCTGATCCGGGCGCTGCCACGGCCTTCCACTTCCAGATTGTCCTGAAAGCTGTGCCGGTGCAGGAAAATGGCGAACATCTCCAGGGCATCCGCTATGGTGGGCGAGCGCTTCATCGCCTCCCGCAGGTCTCCGAAGTGCGGGCGCCCGGTCTGGCGGGCACAAGCTTGCGCTCGTGACGGCCCGGACACCATGACCGCCCGTCAGTTATCGAACCACCGGTACTGCAGCGCGATCGAGAATGTTGTGAAGTCGCCGCCGATGCGCGTCAGCAGGCCCTCCGACCAGGCGAGCTTGGCCGACCAGGCGCGGTCGATGGGCAGTGACAGGGTCAGCCCGTAGCGGGAGTTCCCCTGCCGATCCTGCTTCTCGACGCCGTCCACGCTGGTGCGCCCGCCGGCGTAGTAGGTCGCATTCCCCGCGAGCCAGAGGCCGGGGCGAAACGTGTATCCGGCGTGAAACTGAAGCGTCCCGAGCGGATCCTGCTGGCGCTCTTTGCCGCCGTAGAATTCGTTGTTGTCCGTGAACAGCCAAACCCCGGCCGAGCTCTCGAGAAACCAGCGCCCGAACTCATGCGTGATTCCAACCTCGGGCTTGAACGCCCAGCGGTTCGAGCCGATGTTGATCAGCTTCGAGGAATCGTACTCTCCCGTGGGCGCCACCACCGACAGGCTCGCGCCGACCGCGGTTCCGGGCGTGCGTTGCGCGAACTCCCCCGGGGTCAGGGCCGGCCCGCCGAACAGGTTGACGGAGAGCCGGAGCCGCGCGTCGCCGAATCCGGAGCGATCCGCCGTGGCGCGTTCCTCGCCAACGTTGCCGCTGACATTCCCCGTGATGTGCGGAAGCGCGACGCTGAAGCTGGCCGAATGCCCCGCGAGCCCGAATGTGCGCGCATAACCCAGGCTGTAGGCCTGGATGCGCGCCGTCACATCGGTGGCGGGCACCGACGGATCGAACGACAGGTCGCCTTTCGAATTCCCGTAGACGACCGCGGCGACGTTCATCCCCACCGGGGCAGGCGAGTAGGCGCGCGGCTCCAATTCCTGCGCACCGGCGATCCCGTTCAGCAGACATCCTGCCACCAGCGCACACGCGAGCCGTACCGTTCGCAGTCTCGACCGGGAGGGAACCGCAAGCATGCGATACCAACGTGCCATCAGCCTCCCGAGGCGATGACGGCCTTCGTCGGCCCCCATGGTGGCGCTCGGCACTACCAGGAAAAGCACCGCATTGCACACGGTAATTGGCGCGACCGAAAAGAACACGCGCGGGCGCGACTCAACTCCATGCTCGTGCAGGCGCGTGACGGGAATGAAGGCCGGCAGCCAGTAGTTGGGGGTGATATTGGGACATTGTGCCTGTCCAGAATTCGCAAAGAGCCGGAGCGGCCTCCGTGATCAGGAAATCCAACGCGATTGGAGGCAGCATGCGAGTGCGCTGCGGGGTTGCCTGGGCACTGCTGCTCCCGTCATGGCCTTGCTCAGATCAGGCCTTCTTTCTTCAGCGCCGCGATCACCGGCTTGGCGAAGCCTTCGGTGGCGCCACGGATGTCTTTCGACTCCATCGTCCGGGTGGTGGCGGTCCATACCGGTTGGGGGTTGTTACCCACGAACAGCGTGGTTTCGGCAACAATGTAGTGAAACTGCTGCACGGTCACCGGTTCGTAGTACCCGACCCAGGCGCCACTGTAAAATCCGGAGTAAGTGCGATGGTACACGCCGACCGGCGGCGGTGCTGTCACTGCGGTCTCCGTCTGCTTTGCCACCATGCGCGTGATCAGAACGGCGCCCGCGCCGGACTGTTCGACTGCGGCACGAAGTTTATCCTCCGACATCTGGCCATCTTCCGGGACTACGATGTAGCTGGGGACAACTTCGACGCCGTTGGCCTTGAGGATTTCCGCAAACGTATCCTCGAATGTGCGCCGCACGCTGGCCTGGTTCGAAATGCCCACCACCATGACCTTTCTCACCGGTCCGCCGTTGTACTGCGGATCCTTCCATGTGTTGGTCAGTTCGGTGGTAGCACAGCCGCACAGCGCGACCAACAATACAGTTCCCAGGTTCGGGATTCGAAGTATGTTCATGATGATTGTGACTCCGATTCGGACAGAAGACGCGAGGGCGCTGTTAAAAGAAGAACGTCAGCGACAGCTAAATGGATCGCTGCGGCAGCCAGATAACCCCCAATCCCGTCAGCAAAGCCGCAGAAAAAGGTGTCTGGAACATTCTCTCCTTCTTGACATCTTGACCCTTTCCCCACCGGCACACGCATCTGTGCAGCACAGGCCCGTGCCGCGATCACCCTTCACAAACCGGTGTGCAGGCAGTGGCCGTCAGAAACGGAAGGTCGCGCCGAGAGCGGGTCCGCTGAAACTGAAGTCCTGAATGAGCTTGTCGCCCTCCTGGTCGTAGAAAAGGTGGCGGTGGGCGAGCAGCACGTCGCCCCAGCGGAACGAATATCCGATTCCGCTCATCCCCTGCCAGGTCAGCGTGGAGGAACCGCCGCCGGCATCAAGGTAATAGGGTATGAACCAGTTGCCGCCGCCAAGCTTCACGCTGCCCCGAACGCCGACGATCGCGTCCCACAAATCCACCGTTTCGGTGTGGCTCCCCGCTTGGGGAAGCAGGCCGACCGGTCCGGCAAGCTGCCACTGGACCGAGGACTCCACACCGAAGTAGCGGAATCCTCCGAGCACCTCGAATGTCGACATGGGACTGCGCGCCACTGTATAGCTGGAGGCAAGTTCCCACGCCAGCCCTTTCAATCCAACGCTGGTGCCCGCGTCGACGGGGAACTGAACTACGCCGCCGGGGCCGCTCACCGACTTTGTCGTGCCGCTTTCATTCGAGAAGCTGAGATAGATGACATCGCTGATGATGGCCCAGTCGCCCTTGCGAGCTTCGCCCGCGAGCATCATTGCGAAATCGAGTTTCTCGAGATAGCTGTTCGGCCCGACCTCCACCGAGGGACTGCCGCCCGCGCCGGGCGGAGGGGTGAATCTCAACGTACCGTCGATGTTGGGCAACCACAGGTACGGCGTAAGCGAGAAGCGCCATTGATCATCACCGGCCTGTGCAATCGCGCGAATCGGCGCGAGCAGCAGGAGAGCAGCGAGCGTCGCAGCAATCAACGGAGGGTATTTCATACCTGAGTCCTTTTTCTCGTCGGGTCAAACAACGCGAGAAGGGACGCACACCTTTTCAGAGCTATTGTGCGTCGCCCATCTACGCTCACTGCGTCACTCGGTCCCGGTCGTCAGTCAACGAGCGGAATTTGCGCCGCCAGCTCGTATTTGATGATCGCGCGGATCTTCATCTCGATCTGTATGTAGCGCGCCGCCTTCATGCCCGGAAGAACTTTCTCCAGCTTTGGCATGTAGGTACGCTTGAGTTTTACTTCCGCATCCTCGATGGCGATTGCCTCGTTGATCAGCCCCTTCGCGGTCTCGTCGGCGACCGATCCCTTGTTGTAGGCGTCGGCGTAGTTCATGACGGCCCCGGCGAGCCGCTGATTGATGGTCTTCAGATCCATCTGGTAGGCCTCGTACACCGGCCAGAAGCCCTTCGCTTCTTCGTCGGTCAGCTGCATATTGGCCGCGACGACGAGCTTCTTGTCCGCCTTGATCTTCTCGGCGAGGATTTGCATGTCCGAGGTGGTCTGCGCGATCGTCGGCGACGCCAGCATTGTTGCAACAGAAAATAGTACGATTTTGGCAAGCTTCATTTCAGGTTTTCCCTTCGGTTGGATAAAACGGCATTTGTGAAACGTGATTCGTCATTCGCGATTCCATCACCTTATCCTCGCCTGCTGGACAAGTTTGGGCCACAGGGGATTGGGTCGACTCACGATTTTAGACGCGCGCATTATATATTGGCGGTCGGCACGTGTGAAGGATAGGAAACCCAACGCGACAGGCAGGAGTATCTTCATCTTGGCCGTCAATATCGAGAAGTTCAGCGAGATCATGCTCGACATTCGGGAAGCGAAGTCAGTTGGTCGAGGTTCCGCCGATGAGATGTTCCGCGTTTTCGCTCGCCGCCACCCGGCCATCAAGATTGCGACTGAAAACACCAATCCCGCGATAAACGCCATGATTCACCACGCGGGCATACGATGAGACTTGCGCAGAATCAATTATTCTTCTTGACCGGCACCGGCAGGCAGTAGCCGGCCTGTACAACACGGCCTACAACAGGGGGCGACCCTGAGGTCTCCCTCTCCCCTGGGTCCTCTCGACCGGGCGAGTTATCGCGACGGCACCGTCACCACCGGGGCGGCAGTCGACTGGCCGGTTTCGGCGAGCGAAAAGAGGATCAGCAGAAACGTGAAGATGCGCTTGCTCGCGATATCCGTGTCGTCGATCCAGTACCAATAGCCCTTGTACGGAATCGCGGTGTACGCATTCGCCGGCGCCTGCGTCCCCGATCGAATGCGCGCAAGTGCGCTGCTCTGTGCATCGCCCACCTGCTGGCGGCTTGGTGTCGCGCGTCCTTCTGTCACATGAGTCGCCGGCAACTCGATACCGAAACCCAGCTCCAGGATGAGCTCCAGCATCGAACGGGTGACCATGGCCACCTCATGAGGTTTCCTCGGAACCAGTCCGTATGCGATTTCGAATTCGCCGACGCCTGTCTCCAGTCCCAGCGATTCCTGCACGCGGCGACGATCCTCGCGCAGCCCGGCGTCCAAGTCCTGCGGCCGCAGCACGAGGACGACAGCGCTGCCGTCCTTGCGGGCTTCGACCCGGATCCCGACGCCGCCGGCGCGCTGAATGCGAGTCAACGCTTCCAACAGTTCGCGAAACGCGGGATCGGCGCCGACCCCTAAAGAGTCATTGCGCAGCCCGTTGATCGACTGAACCACGGTCTTCATCACCAGGTCCGCCGGCCAGCCGCCCTGCAACAGCTGGAAGATCGCGGACGGCGGAATTGGCTGGAGCAGGGACCGGGTGAAGCGGTCGCCCAGCAACGGCTGGTACGTCACCGTCGGTGTGTTGGACCAAATGCCTTCGGCGCCCAATTCGTATCCATCCGAAAGCGCTCCACTCTGAAGCGAAGCCCCGGCGCTTGCCTTCCCCCCGACCGAGTAGCTGTTGATGACGGAAGCGACGTCCAGGAATACCGGCGCGTCCGCATAACGCAGCCGCACCACGTTCAGCAGCGTCTGGCGTTTCCAGGAATCCGCGATCACCTGTCCATAGTCCATGCGGTCCGCGATGATCCGCCCGGGAGACACGCTCGCGCAGCCGGCCACTGCCAGCAGCGCGAAGGCACCAAGAATTTTCTGGAGATCCACGGAGCGCGTTTCCATCGTCATTCCTTCCGTTGATGCATCTGCCGATTGCCGTCCAGTGCAGTGGTTACAGGATGAAGTACGTGTTGAAGAATTTCCAGGCCAGCGCTGCGACAGGATACTTCAACAGCAGCAGCACCGCGGCTGTTGCCAGAATCAGCAGCAGACGCCGGCGCGCCGGGACAAGTCGCCTATCGCGCTCGATATTGACGCCGTTGTTCAGGTCCGCCAGCGACTGCAGGTCCGACGTGCCAAGTCCACTCTGAGAGCGGCGCCCGCCACCAGCCACTTCCAGTCAAAATCTCTCACATAATGCGCCGCGAACGCCAAATAGTCGCTCAAGCTCTTCAAGGATAGGAAGTCCAACGCGAGTGGCCGGAGTATCTTGATTTTGGCTGCCTGGGTCAATTGCCGATGTTGCCGAGGAAGTTCCCGTTGGCACCCTGAAATCTTGCGGATTACCCTGCGTCACACCGGCACCACCAAATAGCTGAAGTAGTTGCTGGCGGCAAAGAACGCCCCTCTGTCCGAGCGCGCCTTCAAGTCGGCCGCCCATGCATCGGCATACTCCGGCGTCATGGCGCCGGTCTTGGGAAGCATTTTGCGGAACGACTCCACCGCTGGACCCCAGTAATCCATCTGCCCGACATCGGCGATGACGTGGCCGAAGCATCGAGTTGAACGCAGACCGCTGGCCGGCAATAGCGCCGGCAGCTGCCGCATGATCCGCGGCTGGGTCATGATGGCGCCGATGATGGTTTCGTCGTCATGCTTGGCTTTGACCGGATCGCTGCCTTCGAAAGTAATGGAGGCGAAATCGCCATCGCAGATGACCGCGATGCCGTTGGGTTTGAGTACGCGCCGGATCTCGGACAGAACCTGGGCTGGATGCTCCACATGGCTCAGCAGCGTGTGGGCAATCACGGCGTCCAGCGACTGGTCCGGAATTCCCAAAGTGAGCGAGTCACCCGTACGAAAGTCGATCCGATCACCCACCCCCTCGACCGCCGCCAGGCGTGCGCCAGTTTGTGTAAGGTAGGAACTCAGATCGACGCCAATGACCCTGCCCTTGAATGCCGGCCGCGCCGCGATACGGCGCGCGATCACGCCCGTGCCGCAACCAATGTCCAACACGTGCGCGGCGGCATCGACCTTCATGGCACTAAGGTATTCATCGATCAGCTGCTGCGTGCGCGGATGCTTGCCGCGCGCCTCCAATCGCTCGATGATGAGATCCAGGGTGGCGTTGTCGAGGCGGTCGGTCACGCGGTACACGTCGGCGTTGCTCATTGGGGGCTTTCGGGGTTCTCTGTTTCTCGAGGGCGGTTCGACGGCAAAGGATAGGAAATCCATCGCGACAGGCGCGAGTATCTTCATCTTGGCCGCCTGGGTCAATCGCCGATTCTGGCAAGGAAGTTGCCGTTGGCACCATGAATCCTTGCGTATTGCACCTGCCCGGCCCTGCCAGACGAAGCGTTGGTCGAACTCGATCTGCGGTGCGCTCCCGGCGGACGGTTCCCACTGCGAGTCGTTCTCCGCCGGCTCCGAAGCCGCGGCCGCTTCCCACAGAAGTGGCCCGCGCGCAGCAGCGCATGGGTGCCTGCACGCCATAGCTTCGGTGAGCGCCGGCAGTGACATCCTGAGGCGTGTGTTCGGCGCGCTAAAGTCGCCCGCGGCTACCGGTTGCGCGCGCGTGCCGTCATCACCTCGAGCATGCGCGACTGGACCTGCGGCGACTGCGGCGCGATGCCCGACACCATTTGCGCATAGTTCGACGCGAGGATCTCCTCGGCGTGGATGATGTAGCCAGTGTTGCGGCCGACGCTGTCGTAGAAGCCCTGCAGCTCGCGTGTGTCGTACAGCACGGGCGGGTCGGCGAGCACGGGCTCGGCCGGCGCCGACTCTCCGCGGCCGACTTCGAGCCAGCGCAGCAACATCACCGCAAGGAAGCTCGACGGGATCTCGGCGCCGATATGATCGATCGTCGATTGCAACAGCGGCATCACCCACACCGGGCCGCGATCGGCGATGCTCACGCGAATTGCGATGTCGAGTATCGGCGCGTCGGGGTTGGTGATGCGGCGCGCCTGCAGCAGTGCGGGCAACACGGCTTCGCGCGTCGGCGCAAAGCCCACCACCGCGTACATCGCCTCGCGCCAGGCGCGATCCTGCCGGCTGGCGACATGAAACAACTCGTGCGCGAGCAGTTCGCGCAGCGATTCGGCCGAAACTTCGGGCGTCACCATGCCCACCGGCAGATAGATCTCGTTGCCGCGCGTGTATGCCGCCTGCTCGCCCATCACGCGGCCCGTCATCCGCACCAGCACGACGCGCGAGGGAAGCGGCAGCGGCATGCGGGCCAGCGGTTCGCGCAGGAATTCCAGCGCACGCGTGACGCGCTCGCGCTCCTCGTCGGACCACGCGCGAACGTCGGCTGCCAGTTCGTTCAGGAAGTCGGCTTCGCTCAGCTCACGCGCGGTGCGTACTTTCAGCTGCCGTTCGAGCGCGCCGGTGCGCTGGCTGTACTCATCAGTCACCTGCGCAAGCCGGCGGCCTTCGACGATGCCGGCAAATGCCACGCGCACTGATGACGTCAGCGCGACTTCTGCCGGAGCGGACGGTTGCGCGTACGCCGCGACTTGAAACAGCGCCGCAATGCCCACGCAAATCATCCGGTGCATTGCGGTGGCCTTGTGGAAACGCGCGATACGCGCTGCTCCAGATTCGTGATTCGGTAAGCCAGTGGCGGACACGGACGGCACGTGTTCAGGTTCGCGAGAGACGGCCGTCAACCGCATAGAGAAGGGTGTAGAACCTGGGCGGGCGGTCCTTCTTGCCAGACATGAGAATCGGTCCCGCTCAAAGAATGCGTTCGAAAGTTACGCCGCGGCAGTCCATCTCGAAATCCAGGTCAATGATCGGCGGGCGCACGAAATGCCAAGTAATGTCGCCGGCACCTGCGCGCGGCGCCAGCTCGGCGGCCATGATCGCGTGAATGTCGTGCACGGTGTAGACCTGTGTCGCCGTCACTTCTTTCCAGCCGAAGCCAAGCGCTCCCTGGCGCCGCTCCTGCTCGCCCAGTACCCAGCGCGCCTTGGTCAGAAGACCCGCCGGCGAGATATCGCCGCGGGCGATGATGTGATCGCGGTAGTTGGCCTGTCCTTCAGGAACCTCACCGCTGCCGGCGATCACGAACGATGGCCGTGCGTTCGGCGCCGGTACCGTATAGGAAAACGCATGGAACCCGGGGGTTGCGGGCGGGTCGACCACCGGTGCCAGGTTGCTGCGAGCGACCGGATTGACGGAATCGCGAAACAGTTTCCAGGCGACAAGGGTGTCGACATAGGCCCGGTTGAAGGCCGCAAAGCCTTCCTCGCTGAACTGCGCGGGCGAGCGCAACTCGCAGGCTGCAAGTGCGGTCAGCGGGCGGCCGAGCGATTGCAGGTGCGCAGCGATCGCGGCAAATCCCTCTGTAAGCGGCATGATGCGCCTGAAGCGCACGCGTTCCAGCGCGAAACCCGGCTGCGCCGCCACGCCCGCGGAGTAGGGGAACACTCCCTTGATAAAACGATAGCCCCCGTCGGGGAACTCGATGACTTGCGCCATGAATAATCGGAAATCCAACGCGACAGGTGAGAGTATCTTGATCCTGGCCAACTGGGTCAATCGCCGATTCTGGCGAGGAAGTTCCCGTTGGCACCATGAAACCTTTCGGTTTGCACTTGCGGCATCGCGCTGGTCAATGCGACAAGCATTCTGAGCGGGGTACGCCGGCCCCTTCATCGTGGGCTGGATCAAAAACAGCGCCCAGAGTTTCGAAATGACGCTGTATGTTCTCGCGGCCTGAGTTGCGACGTCCGCCATAGTCGCCTATTTTTCCACCTCGCCGACTCGCAGACGCGCGCCTGAATTATCGCCGCCGTGACTGATCTGCACTCGGTTTTCAAGACCAATGTCGACCGCATGTATACTTGACCACAATCATGTCCCTGCGCCGTATCCTGCTGTCTGTCGTCATTGTTGTCTTGATCGTGGCGACTTTTCTTTTTTTGAATCGCACCAAACCCATCGCGGTGAACCTGCTGACCGTGGCGTTTGCCGACGTGCAGACCAGCGTGGTCGCCAGCGGCCGGGTGCTGCCGCCGGCGCGGGTGGAAATCGGCGCGACCATCACCGGGCGCGTCGAAAATGTCCGGGTGATCGAAGGTACGCGAGTGGTGCGCGACCAGATTCTGGTCGAACTCGAACGTGCGGAACTCGCTGCGGCGTCCGCGCAGGCACGCGCCGCCGTGGCAAGGGCGCAGGCCCGCCTGGCCTCGGTAACCACTCTGGCCTTACCTACCGCAAGGGCGCAGTTGCAACAGGCCGAAGCCAATTTCGTGCTGGCGGAGCGGGAAGCTAAACGCGCTCGCGACCAGTTGTCCGAAGGATTCGTGAGCCAGTCGCGCGTCGATGAAGCAGATCGCCAATTGGATGTGACGCGCAGTCAGTTGGCCAGTGCACGCGCGCAGGCCAGTGCGCAATCCGCCACCGGCGCCGAGGCGCAGCAGACGCAAAGCGCCCTTGTCGAGGCGCAGGCAGCGCTTGCGCTGGCCAACGCCAGGCTCGCGCAAACCGTCATCCGCGCACCCGGAGCGGGCGTAGTACTGGAGCGATTGGTGGAGCCCGGCGACATCGTCCAGCCCGCGCGGCGCATGATGAGTCTCGCCCTCGACGGGCCGGTGCGGCTGATTGTGCAGGTCGACGAAAAAAACCTGCCCTTGCTAAGAGCCGGCGCGGTGGCCACGGCAGCGGCGGATGCGTTTCCTTCGGGACGGTTCGAAGCGGTGGTGAACTATGTTTCGCCGGGTATCGATGCCTCGCGCGGCACCGTCGAATTGCGCTTCGACGTGCCCAGGCCGCCTCCGTTTCTCAAGTCCGACATGACGGTCTCGATAGAATTGCCGGGGCCGTTGCTCAAGCAGGCGATAATGCTGCCCGCCGAAGCGCTGCGCCAATTGCAAACCGACCGACCCTGGGTGCTCGTGGAACGTGATGGCATGGCAGTGAAAGTTCCGGTGCGAGCAGGCCTGCAAGTGCAGGGCCGGGTGGCAATTGCCGAAGGATTGAAGGCCGGCGAGCACGTCATCCTGAACCGCGATCTCGAAGCCGGTGTGCGGGTGCGCGAGCAGCGGTGAACGCACTCGGATTCGAATGGACAGTCGCGCTGCGCTTCCTGCGCGAAGGCCGCATGCAGACTGCCCTGATTGTCGGTGGCGCGGCAATCGGCGTGGCGGTAATATTTTTCATCACTGCCGTGCTCACCGGAGTGCAAGCGGATTTGATCCGGCGGGTAACCGGAGCGCAGCCGCATGTAGTGATCAAACCGCCAGAAGAAAGTGTCGAGCCGCTGATTGCCGGCGAAATTGACGTGCCCCGCATCGCTTCCGTCCAGGCGCGCCCGCAACGGCTTAACACCATCGACGGATGGCAAGGACTGGCGCGCTCCGCTGAACAGACCGAGGGTGTGGTCGCCGTCGCGCCCGTTGTATCGGGGGCGGCGCTGGGCATCAAAGGCGATGCTTCGCGATCGGTGGTGGTAATGGGAACGGAAGTAGAGCGCTACCTGCGCGTGGTACGTCTCGACGACAAGATCAAGACCGGTGTGCTGCAAATCGAACCCGGCGATGCATTCATCGGTGTTGACCTGGCGAAAGATCTTGGCGCAGCGCTGGGCGACCGCTTTCGTGTGCAGTCGGCGCAGGGCAACAGCGAGTTGCTGCGCATCCGGGCGCTGCTGGACCTGGGTTCGCGCGACCTGAACCGGCGTTACGTCTATACCGACTTGCGCACGGCGCAGAGTCTGTTCGGCATTCCCGGACGCATCACCAATCTCGATATCTCGGTGCGCGAAATGATGCATGCCGACAAGGTGGCCGCCCGACTGCGTATAAAGTCCGGCCAGTTGGTCGAGAGCTGGATACAGAACAACAGTTTTATTTTCACCGCGATCAATAACCAGAACATCATGACCACCCTGATCAAGGTGTTCATCACCATCGTGGTGGCTCTGGGCATTGCCAGTGTGCTGGTCGTTTCGGTGGTGCAAAAAAGAAAGGAGATCGGCATTCTGCGTGCGGTCGGTGCCACCCGTCGTCAGATGCAGGGCGTGTTCCTCTTGCAGGGCCTCATGGTGGGTGTCAGCGGTGCGGTGCTGGGCAGCGCGCTGGGCTTCCTGCTCATCCTGGTATTCAGCCGCGTGCTGCGCAATGCCGAAGGGCAGTCATTGTTTTCGCTGAATTTCGACGTTAGCCTGATAGGCATTGTCGTGCTTGCAGCGGCCGTGCTGGGCCTGATCTCCGCAGTGCTGCCGGCGCGAAATGCGGCGCGGCTGGACCCTGCGCAGGCAATCCGGGGCTGACCGGCCGTGACGGCGGGCGAACCACTGGTACATCTGCAAGGCCTGCGCAAGATATATAACGCGGGATTACCCACGGCTGAAGAAGTTCTGCACGGCATCGACCTTGTCATCCAGCCCGGCGAATTTACCGCCCTGATCGGACCGTCGGGATCAGGAAAGAGCACGCTGCTCAATATCATCGGACTGCTGGAAAGCGGATCGGGTGGAAGCTACCATCTCGACGGCCGCGATGTGACGGGATTCAATGACGAGGAGCGGACTCACGCACGCCATGCCGTGTTCGGGTTCATTTTCCAGTTTCACCATCTTCTACCGGCTTTTACGGCATTGGAGAACGTAATGTTGCCTGGGCTGATAGGAAACCGGCGAGGCGGCCGCGCACGGGCGGAAGCCGCGATGCGCACCCGCGCCGCGGAATTGTTGGATGCGGTGGGCCTGCGCGAGGCCTACGGCAAAAAGCCGCAGGAATTGTCCGGCGGCATGCAACAGCGCGTTGCAATTGCGCGTGCGCTGTCAGGCGCGCCGCAACTCGTGCTGGCCGATGAACCGACCGGCAATCTGGACACCCATACCAGCGACGGCATATTCGAACTGCTGCGTCGGTTCAACCGCGAGCTGGGCACGACACTGCTGATCGTCACTCACGATCAGCGACTGGCCGCGCGCTGTGATCGCATCGTTGATCTGGTCGATGGCCGCATCGCCGCTGACCGTCCCAATGCGGCGAAAGGCGCGTGAGCCGCGTTGCTCTGCCGCCGAAGTCGGGTTATTTCGGCGGCCTTTCCATCTTGCATTTCATTTCCGGGATGGCGCCGCTGCTATCGACTTTTGAAACCGTCTTCCAGCCCATGCCGGTCTCTTCGACGTCATATTTGACACCCGCACTCCCGGCCTTGGTGAGTTTCGCCAGATAGACAGGCGCGACAATCTGGTGGTCATCGGTACGGATCCACATTTTCCCTTCCGGGCCCTCGAACGCATGGCCCTCCAGGGCATAGGCCACTTTCAGAGGATCATCGCTGCGCGCCTTGTCGATGCCCTGCGCCAGCACATACACCGCACGGTGCGCCATGATGTAGTCGAAATTCAGTCCGCTGCGATATTTCTCCCGGAATTCGCGATTGAATTTCTCGTGGGGATTGGTTTCCGCATTGATATGCCATGGCAGGGTGCTGAAAACGCGATCATCGCCCGCCACGCTCAGGGCCGGCACTGCGCCGGCAAGATTGCCGACAAAAATGTAGTAACGAACGTCGAGCCCGAAATCGCGCCCCGCCTTCACCAACATATACAGGTCATTTCCCCAATTGCCGGTAATGACGGTGTCCGCCCCGGAGGCCTTGATCTTTGCCGCGTAAGGGGCAAAGTCCTTGACCTTTCCCAAGGGAACGAGGTCATCACCGACGATCTGGATATCGTCGCGCTTTCGGGCGAGGAGGGCCCTGCTGCTCTTGCTGATGACGTGCCCGAATGCGTAGTCCTGGTTCATCAGGTAGACCTTGCGAACCGACTGCTGTTTGGCAAGGTAATCGGTCACAAAATTCAGTTCGGTGTCCGCGTGATAGTGGACACGGAAATTCCAGAAATTGCACTTGTCTTCGGTGATGGCCGGATCCCGCGCGTCGCTGGTCATCATCAGAATGCGTCGCCCGGGATTGCGCGCATTGTGTTTGGAGACAGCATCGTTGAGCGCATGCACAACATTGGACTGCTGGGAAACGACGTAGCGGATATCCCTGTCGATGGCCTGGTTCAGCGCGACCAGGCTGTCCTGTGGCGAGCCCTTCCCGTCCAGGCCGACAATTTCTATCCTGCGGCCGTCATACAGGCCGCCCCTGGCGTTGACAAGGTCCGCCATGCCGCGGAACTGTTTGGCGGATTCCTCTCCCTGCAGGGCAAAGGCACCGGAGAGTTGCGCAATGACACCAATCTTCAGGGTCTCTGCCGAGTGGGCGGGCGGAACAACCGTCGAACACAGAAAGAATGCGATTACCTGGATATGACGCAGCATGGGCATCCTCCTCCGTTTTTTATGCGGGCGCAGGAACAACTTCCTCAGTCTGGACTTCCTCCAGGGGGAAAGTATGCTCTTAATTTAAGGAAACTGGCGAGATGCCGGGAACTCAGGTAAGTTTGCTGCGACGATCATGAAAATATCCCGCCCATCGGATTACCGTTCTGGTGCGAAGAAGCTGGCAAGAGTGGCCTGGCTGGCAATCGGTTTGCCGGCCCTTGGAGCGGCCAACGAAGATTCTTCCGAACCCGAGATCTATCTCACGCGCGAAACCGGCGTGCAGGCTTATTCGGTGACCGTGACCGCGCTCCCGAAGTCGTTGCGCGAGCAGGTGTCTTCGGGGCGGCGCATGTTCCTGGAGCCCTGGGTGCTGCCCACGCAATACACCGGCGTTTGGGGCGTCGGGCCCACCTTCAACGAAAACAGTTGCTCAGAGTGTCACCTGAACAATGGCCGCGCGCGGGCGCCGGCAAACGGAGAGGAAGTCGCCCGTGGCCTGCTGTTGCGATTAAGTGTGCCGGGTGGTGCCGGCGAGCCTCCTCGGCCGCATCCACACTATGGCGATCAGATTCAGAACCGTGGCATACGCGACGTGGTGCCGGCCGAAGGCAAGGCCATTGTCCGCTACGAAACGGTCGAAGTGGAATTCGCGGACGGTGAACGCCTCTCTCTGCGCAAACCAACCTTCCAGTTTTCGGAGCTGTCCTTTGGCGAGTTGGGCAAAGGCGCCATGATTTCGGCGCGTATTGCGCCCGCACTTGCCGGCCTGGGCCTTCTCGAAGCAATCCCCGAGGAAACGCTGCTCGATATTGCGCGACGGCAGCCTGCACAGGGCCTGCGCGGCAAACCCAATTACGTCTGGGACCATGAGGTGCAACGCAGCGTGCTCGGCCGGTTCGGCTGGAAAGCCGGCCAGCCCAATTTGCGACAGCAGACAGCGGCCGCATTACACGCTGATATCGGGGCCACGTCGTCGATCTTCCCCGCGGAGAATTGCCCGGATGTGCAGACCCTGTGCCGCAGCGGACCCAGTGCTACCGGTTGTGACGGCGGACGAGGGAAATGCGACGGTGAAATTTTCTGGGAGGTGCTTCCCAGCCGGTTGCGCAATATGACCGTGTATATGCAGGCTCTTGCCGTGCCCGCGCGACGAAATGTCGAGGACCCGCAGGTAAAACACGGTGAGAAATTGTTTACCGCCGCACAGTGCGGCAGCTGCCATATGCCGGAACTGCAAACTGGCAGCACGACGGCCATCCCGGCGGCCGCGAATCTGACCATTCAACCTTACACCGACATGCTGTTGCACGACATGGGCGAAGGCCTCGCCGATGACCGTCCCGACTTTCTCGCCGACGGTCGCCAGTGGCGCACGCCGCCGCTATGGGGACTGGGATTGCAGAAGATCGTCAGCGGCCACAGCGAACTGCTGCACGATGGGCGTGCCCGCAATTTCACCGAAGCAATTGCCTGGCATGACGGCGAGGCGCGGACCTCCCGCGAGCGTTTTTTCACCATGGACAAGCGCGAACGCGACGCGCTGTTGAAGTTCCTCGAATCCCTGTGAAGTTATCTTTCCCGACTGGAGAATAATTCATGCGCAGCCCGTTCAGGCAGCTGTTTTTTCCTGTCCTGATGACCGTGACCTGTGCCTTCGCGCAACCGGGGGGCGCCATTGACGATGCGCGGCTGCAGGGCGCCGGAGAGGACCCGAACAACTGGCTGACCCACGGACGCGACTATGCCAATCAGCGTTTTTCGCCTCTCGCCCGGATCAACAAAAGCAATGTGAAACAGCTTGCGCCGGCCTGGAGTTATCGCAGCGGCATCAACGCGGCATTCCAGGCCACTCCCATCGTCGTGGATGGGGTGATGTACCTGTCCTTGCCATTCAACCACGTGGTAGCACTCGACGCGCGCGACGGCAGGCAACTCTGGCGCTACGATCACAAGCGCCGCGCGGAAAAAATGTGCTGTGGGCCGGCCAACCGCGGCGTGGCGGTGGCCTACGGAAAAGTGTTCATTGCCACGGTGGACGCGCGCCTGATCGCCCTCGATCAGAAATCCGGCCAGGTCATCTGGGACATCCCGCTGGTGGAAAGTCTGGCCGGAGTTACCGAACGCAGAGAGCAACTGGCCGCCGACGATGCGCATCGCAACCAGCGTGTCAGCGGCTCCACCGGTGTCGGTGCCAGCATGGCGCCGCTGGTGTTCAAGGGCAAAATCATCGTCGGCATTACCGGGGTGGGTTACGGTTTGCATCTGGATTCCGACCGGCCGGATGCGCCGCTCGGCGCTGTGGTGGGTTTCGCCGGGGAGAGTCAGCGCGCAGGGTTTTATGCCGCCTTCGACGCCAAAGACGGCAGGAAAATCTGGCAGTTCGACTCCACGCCGGCGAGCGGATGGGAAGGCGCGTTCAGCGAAACCACACCAGACGGCGTGCCGCTGGAACGTCAGCTTGACCAGGAACGGAAATCCTTCGCACAGTATCGTGACGCCTGGAAACGCGGCGGCGGCTCTGCCTGGACGACCCCTGCGGCGGATGTCAAACGCGACCTGATCTACCTGGGAGTCGGCAATCCCTCGCCGCAAATGGAGGATCTGACCCGCCCCGGCGACAACCTCTACACGGTTTCTCTGGTGGCGCTCGACGCCAACACGGGCAAACTGAAGTGGTACTACCAGCAGGTGCCTCATGACATGTGGGGTTATGACGTGGCGAGCCCGCCGGTGCTGTTCGATGTGCCCAAAGGTTACGATCAGATCCCCGCCGTGGGCCAGGCCAGCAAGACCGGCTGGTTCTATGTACTCGACCGCCGCGACGGCAAACTGCTCTACAAGTCAGACGCCTTCGTGCCGCAAGAGAATCTTTTCAGACGGCCAACCGCGCAAGGCATCGATATTTCGCCTGGCGGTGGAGGCGGCGCCAACTGGTCCCCGGTTTCTTTCGATGCACGCACCGGGCTGGCGTACGTGGCAGCCATGCACTATCCCATGCGCTATACGGTCAAGGAAATTCCCGCCAGCGCGGAAAAGCCGGCACTGCGCTACACCACCCTGGAGCCCGCCAGCGGGCCAAAATGGGGTGTGCTCAGTGCAATTGACACGCAGGGCGGCGGTCGTATCCGGTGGCAGGTGAAGACGCCGGATCCGCTGGTCGGAGGCGTACTGGCCACCGCCGGCGATCTGTTGTTCATGGGTGAGGGCAATGGCCATTTCAACGCCTATGATTCCGCTTCCGGAGAATTGCTCTGGCAAACCTCCTGCGGCGCCGGCGTCAATGCGCCGCCGGTGACCTACGCCATCGGCAACCGACAATATGTCGCCGCTGCTGCCGGCGGAAATGCCGTGTTCGGCTTCAAACAGGGCGACACAATTCACGTGTACGCGCTCCCGGAATAGGCCGCCTCCCGAGCGGCACTGACAGAAAGAGCACAGGCCGGCACTTTTGCTCGTTTTCTTCTCCGCGCACAGGACGTACAATGTCCGGCCACTTCAATTCGGGAATTCATGATCGACGCTTTGAGTCAGCGCTTTCCGGGGTTTGAAGATTGGGCAATCGTGATATTCCCCCTGTCGCTGATTGCCTACTTTGTGCCTGTTCTCGTTGCCGTCGCACGCCGGCATCGGTATGTTTCCGCCATTACCCTGATCAACGCCCTCGTTGGCTGGACTGTCCTGGGTTGGTTCGGCGCCATGATCTGGGCAGTCAACAAGGATATCTCGGAAAGCCCGGACAGCCCGGAAGTGCCTGCCAAAGGCAAAGGTTCGGAGGGACCGCGCGAACCCATCTGGAAAGACATCGAGCCGGTATTCGCTGCGTCAGCCCCGCCTGTCGCACCGCCGCCCCAGGACGCAAAATCGATTGAAAAACGCTTCGAGGAATTGCAAAAACTCCTCCACGACCACGACGGCTACGTCGAGCAAAAATTCGCGAGCGAAAAAGCGCCGGAATCCAAGACCTATGCCGAATTTCTGAATGAAACGGCAAGGAATTTCCCACCCCCCGAAGCAAAACCGGAACCGCCTCGCTGGAAGAAACTGGGTTAGGGAAGGTAAACGGGAACCAGTGAAAGGCGATCAGTGCGTTGAAGTGCGTGAAAATTCTCTTGTCTCCTCGTCGATTCCAATCCTGCTCCAACGGAGACTTGTTTCTCCGCGCATCGTGAAAATCCTTCGTTCTTTCCTGTTTTCCGCGAGTTTCGCAGGTTTGTTGCATTCGGAGGCATCGTTTTCCGCGGAGCCTGCGGGTGAACTGACAATCCGCAACACCGCCCTGCAGAAAATGCTGGTGGACGAGTTATTCATCGACAAGGGGCGTTATCCGCTCATCCCGCCAACAAGCTGCCAATACGGCTACCTCGATTCGCCCTCGGTTACCATTTCAGAGGGCCGGGTGCGGATCAAGGTCAGACTCAGCGGGCAACTGGCAATGGAAGTCTCGGGCCAGTGCGTGGGCAGCGCCGACGTGGTGCGAATCGCCGTCTCGGCGCAGCCGGCCGTCAGCGCAGACCAATTGATCCTGACGGATATCCAGGTGGACGAAATATCGAATGAGGCCTACCGTATCCTGCTGACCCAGTTTGTCCGAAGCGCCATTCCACGCGCAATCCACATCGACTTGCGAGAGGGTGTGCAACGGATGTTTGCCGCCCGGCAGTCCTCCTGGGAAGTTGTCGTGGAGAAATTTTCCCTCGGTGAGTTAATCGCAGAAAACAACCAATTGCGCGCCACAGTGTCGTTTTCCCTGACGGCAAAGTAGCGCTATAAAGAAGGAGGCAAGCTTATGCGACTCAAAAACAAGGTGGCCATTGTCACAGGTGCCGCACACGGGATGGGCCAAAGCATCGCGCAGGTTTTTGCGCGCGAAGGCGCCAGGGTCGTGCTTGCCGACATCCTGGAAGCCGAGGGCAGGAAAGTCGCAGATGCCATCACCGCCGCCGGCGGCGAAGCGATTTTTCTCGGCCTGGACGTGTCGGACGAATCACAATGGAATGAGGCGATCCGGGCGACGCTGAAGCGATTCGCAAAAATCGACATCCTGGTCAACAACGCCGGCATCAGCGGCGCCGTCCCGGACCGGATGAGCACCGAATATTTCGACAAGCTGATGGCGGTAAACACGCGGGGGACATTCCTGGGCATGAAGTCCGTGATTCCGGCGCTGCAAAAATCGGGTGGCGGTGCCATCGTCAACTTGTCCTCGATTTCCGGCATCATCGGACAGGAGTTCGTTCACATGGGCTACAACGCGGCCAAAGGTGCGATCCGCGTCATGACAAAATCCGCCGCCGTGCAATACGCAAGAGACGGTATCCGTGTCAATTCGGTACATCCGGGAATGATGCCTCCGATGCGCACTTCGGTCACCGCAGCCGATCCGGCGACGCGGGAGAAAGTCCTGGCCACGGTGCCGATGAAGCGCGCCGGCCGGGCGGAAGAAGTTGCGTGGCCGGTGTTGTTCCTGGCCTCCGACGAGGCCTCTTACATTACCGGTGCAGAACTGGTGGTGGACGGCGGATTTCTCGCGATGTAAATCGCTTGCCGGCAACGCGGCTGCCTGGAGGCTCGACCAGCCGACGTTACCGGATTATTTCATCTTGCTGCGTGCATTCTGGTTCTTGATGGATTTTCGGCGCTCGTCACGGCCTTTTTTGACCTTGGCGACCTGGGCCGGGGTGCGCAGGGAAAGCGACTCGAATTCCGGATCGGGATTTGCAACGTTTAATTGACTCATGGCAGGCCTCCTGGTTGGCCGGTCAATATACGCACTCGCCCCCCGGAAGTACGTTTTATCTGTGTGCATGCTGCCGGGCCTGCCCCGCCAGGCAAGGCGTCCGGGTCACCGCATTCCCGAATGGTTTATGATGGCGCGCTTTCGTAACCTGACCTGCGCCGCCGATTCTGGATTTTCGGACCTGCACGGCCCCTGACGGCGCACCATCACAGAATTTTCATGAATCCATTCGCATCCTTTTCGGCACGACCCTCCGTTCTTCGATTTGGCTTGTTGTTGCTGTGGTTCGTCCCCCTGCCGCTTGCCGCGCAGACCCAGCCGGGTGCACCCACTGCCACAGAAGCTGTCTTAAAACGGCCGACCGATTTTCGTTCCCGAGTGGAGGCCCGCAACGAATACCAGAATCTCGAGGACGACGCGTACCGCAATATTTTCGCTCCCCGGCTGGACTACGCGGTCAAACCCAGCCTCGCGCTTCGACTCGAACTGCCGCATATCACTTACGATCCAGGGGGCAGCGGACAACGGATCAGCGGCCAGGGCGACCTGCTTACACGGGTGGCTTGGCGTGCCCAGCAACAAGATGGTTTTGCCCTGGTCATTGCGACGGATTTGATTTTCGATACCGCAGACGACGACCGCCTGGGATACGGCAAGACAGTGCTGGCACCACATGTGTTCGCAGCCATCGACATTGAAAAGCACAACTCTGTTTTCTTCCCCAACATACAGCACTATTTCTCGGTGGGCGGCAGCAGTCAGCGCAAGGACGTGAATTTCACCACCCTCAGACCCAACCTGCTGACCCGTTGGCCGAACAAGATTTACACCTTCGTCGAACCCCAATTCACCATCGACTGGGAAAACAATGACAAGGTCGGCATGACGCTCGAAGTCGAGGTCGGCAAGATTCTTTCCAAAAACGTTGCGGGCTGGGCACGCCCGGGAGTTGGATTGATCAACCGCAATGAAATGCCCCAGGTTTACGAGTGGAATTTTGAACTGGGTGCCCGTTACATCTTTTAAGCAGTCGCTCGGACGTTCCAGAACATGACTATCCGGAGATGCATCCTATGGGATCGATGATCGAACTGACTGCCGGCGACGGCCACCGCCTCGCGGCCTACCGTGCCGAGCCGAAAGACAAGGCCCGCGGTGCCGTGGTGGTGATCCAGGAAATTTTTGGGGTCAACAACCACATCAAGTCCGTGGTGGATGGCTTTGCTGCCGACGGATACCTGGTCATCACGCCGGCGCTTTTTGACCGCGTTCAGCGCAATGTCGATCTGGGATACACGACGGGCGACGTCGCTGCAGGCATCGCGCTTAAGAACAAGTCACCGATCGAATTGGCGTTGCGTGATGTCGAAGCCGCCTGCAAGGCCGTCGCACAAGCCGGAAAAATCGGCATCGTCGGTTACTGCTGGGGCGGGTTCGTATCCTGGATGGCGTCAGCAAACGTGGCGGGGCTGGCCTGTGCGGCGCCGTATTATGGTGGCGGCATCCTGGACAACGCCAATATCTCGCCCAAATGCCCGGTCATGGCGCATTTCGGTGAACGCGACGCGATGATCCCGGTTGATGGCGTGCAAAAACTCGCCGCCCGACACACCGCCCACAATATCCATATCTACGCCGCAGATCACGGCTTTAACTGCGACCAGCGCGGATCCTATGACGCGCCGAGCGCGAAGCTGGCGCGCGAGCGGACACTGGCGTTCTTCCGCAAACATTTGGGTTAAAGGCGGAGGCGCCTGTCTTTTTTTGCCCCCGACGCATTCACTGGTCAAGCATCAACCACCGGCCGCGCCCTGCGCGTTCACATACAACGCATACACGCTCTTGCTTGCCGCCATGAACAGGCGGTTGCGATGCAAGCCGCCGAAGCACAAATTTGCGCAGCGCTCGGGCAACGCGATGCGGCCGATCAGTCGTCCGCCGGAGTTGTAGATCACCACGCCATCAAGCTCCGGGGTGCCCATACCCCAGCCGAACCAGATGTTGCCGTCCACGTCGCAGCGCATGCCATCCGGCGTGCCGGGTCCGGCGTCGAGGAACACTCGCTTGCGGGTGAGGCGTTTGCCGCTATCGGCCAGATCGTAGGCCCAGATGCGTCGCGGGCTGGTGCGCGATTCGACGAGATAGAGAATCGATTCGTCGGGCGAAAAACACAATCCATTCGGGCCAAGCACTTCGGCTTCGACGACGGAAATGGCGCCGGTTGTCGCGTCCACCCTGTAAACATGCTGCCCCGTCTCCTGCTCCGCCACCTTCCCCTCATAATTGCCGAGCAATCCGAACGGCGGATCGGTGAACCAGATCGAGCCATCGGACTTCACCACCACATCGTTTGGAGAATTCAGCCGCTTGCCTTCGAAGTTGTCGGCCACCACCGTCAAGTTCCCGTCGTACTCGGTGCGAGTGACCCGGCGCCCACCGTGCTCGCAGGTCACCAGCCGGCCCTGTCGGTCGCGCGTATTGCCATTCGCATAATTCGAGGGTTTTCGAAAAACACTTACCGCGCCGGTTTCTTCCTCCCACTTGAGAATGCGGTTGTTCGGAATATCGCTCCACAACAGGTAACGCCCGTCCCCGAACCAGACCGGACCTTCCGCCCAGCGAAAGCCATGTGCGATGCGCTCCACCGCAGCAAGGTTGAGTTTGTATTTGGCAAAACTCTGGTCCAGAACCTGAACCATCGGGTCTGGATAGCGCGGACTGGGTTCCCAGGGAATGGAATCGTAGCTGGCAAGTTCGGACATGTTGGCGTTCATGGGCAGATTTCCCGTCGTTTCAGTTTGTCGGGCAATGCACGTATCGCAGGGGTACGGTAATCACTGATCCAGCCGGTCGCTACGCCAGAGCCGCACGCCGCGGACGCCGGGCTGCAAAACTGAAGACGCGCTGCACAACAAACCCAGGCCAATATTTGCGGTGATGGCCAGAAAAAGCAGGGTCGAAAAGTCCAGGGTCAATTTCGAGCACTCCCAATTTCGCTGACGCATTCTACACATAGCCTGTGACGCGAGCGTGCCATGCGCCGGCGTAAAGTCGCGTTGCACTGCGGAACAAACAGCGATTGACATCACGAGTCTTGGTGTCTATACCAGAGACGCCGCAAGGCAAAATTCACTCAAAATGGGGGAGAGAAAAATGCGTGCGATCAAACAATGGTTTGGCTTGTTATTCGTGACCTCGGCGATGCTGTTCGCCCAGGCGACGATGGCCAGTGACAATTTCACCCGGCAGGACGTCACCTTCACCAGCGTCGGCAAAAAACTGGTCGGCTGGCTGTATGTGCCCAAAGGCATGAAGTCCGGCGAAAAACGCCCGGCGATTGTCATGGCGCACGGGTGGAGTGCAGTGAAGGAAATGTATCTCGATGACTTCGCCGCGAAGTACTCCAATGGAGGCTTTGTGGTGCTGGTCTTCGACTATCGCAATTTTGGCGACAGCGAGGGCGAGCCCCGCGGGCACATTGACCCGAACATGCAGCATGAGGACTACAAAAATGCCATCACCTGGGCAACGCTGCAGCCGATGGTGGATGCGAACCGGATCGGTATCTGGGGTTCCTCCTACAGCGGCGCACATGTCCTGCACCTGGCAGCATTTGATCGGCGCGTGAAGTGCGCGGTGGCACAAGTGCCGCTCGTCAACGCCACGGATAACTTCCGCCGTCTGGTGCGCGCCGACCACTGGGGAGGATTACAGGCCTGGCTGGCCGCCGACCGCGCCGAGGAATACACCAC
>JBJXFN010000106.1:0-8024 GCA_046155535.1 Burkholderiales bacterium | reverse complement strand
ATGGTGTCGAGCCGCCTTGCGTTGTCTATGGAAGCCGCGATCCTGCTGGCCCCGCTCGGCGCCGCGGTGGGTGCGCTGATCTTTGGCTGGTTCTGCACCCGGCTCTCGGGAGCGTATCTGGCGATGTTGACGCTCGCATTTGCGCAGATTCTCTGGTCGGGCGCGTTCCAGTCGGCCTGGACCGGTGGCGATAACGGTCTGTTGGGTATCTGGCCTTCTGCATGGGTGGGTTCGGCGGCGGGGTACTTCTATCTGACACTGTTCCTGTCCGTTGGCGCGATCGGCCTGGCCTGGCGGGTGATTTTTGCGTCGTTTGGTTATGCCTTGCGCGCGGCACGTGATTCGGCGCTGCGTTCGGAGGCGATTGGCATCGACGTTCGCCGACAGCAGTGGCTGGCGTTTGGCGTCGCCGGTGCGCTGGCGGGACTGGCTGGCGGGCTGCACGCCTTCCACAAGGGCTCCGTCTTTCCCAACCTGCTGTCGATCTCGCAGTCGGTGGATGGCCTGGTGATGGTACTGATGGGGGGCATCCAGACCATCGTGGGACCGGTCATCGGGGCTGCTGCGTACCATGTTTTGCAAACAGAGATCATGCGTGCCACGGAGTATTGGCGCGCAATCCTGGGCGCGGTCATCCTGCTGGGCGTGACGATTTTTCCGCGGGGTATCGCGGGTTATTTCGGCGAGTTGCGCGCGAGGCGCGGGGGGCATTCCGCATGAGCCTGCTTCAGGTTGACGGGCTGTACCGGCGGTTCGGCGGCGTGGAAGCCGTGCGCGACGTGTCGTTCCGGCTCGAAGCCGGTGAAATTCTGGCCTTGATCGGGCCCAATGGAGCGGGCAAATCCACCTGCTTCGATCTGCTGAACGGGCAGTTGCGCGCGGATCGCGGGCGCGTATGGCTCGGCGGTCGCGACATCACCGCGTTGAAGCCGCGCGAGCGCTGGGCGCTCGGCGTGGGGCGGACTTTCCAGATCACGGCCACGTACGCCTCGATGAGCGTGCGCGAAAACGTGCAGATGGTGCTGCTGTCGGCGGCGCACCAGTTGAATGGCTTCTGGACAAGGGCCTCGCGTTGCCATGCGGCGGACGCCGACGCACTGCTCGAAAAAGTTGGCATGTTGGCGCAGGCGCAACGCCCCTGCGGCCTGCTGGCGTATGGCGACGTCAAGCGTGTGGAGCTGGCGATGGCGCTGGCATCTCGTCCTCGCCTGCTGCTGATGGACGAACCCACCGCTGGCATGGCACCCGGCGAACGCGACGCCTTGATGGTGCTGACAGCAGCGCTGGCCAAAGAGCAAGGCATCGGCGTGTTGTTTACCGAACACAGCATGGATGTGGTGTTCGCCCATGCACACCGGATACTTGTCATGGCGCGCGGGCGGCTCATCGCGGAAGGCGACCCGGCCAGTGTCAGGGAAAATGCGGACGTGCAGGCCATTTATTTCGGGACCGCGGCAACATTCCGGTCGCAGGCGGTGCCTTCATGACCGAAGCGCTACTCAAAGTCCGGGGGCTTTGCGCGTGGTATGGCCGCGCGCAAATCCTTCACGGCATGGATTTCGAAGTCGGGCGGGGCGAGGTGGTGGGTTTGATGGGACGCAATGGCGCGGGGAAATCCACCACCTTCAAGGCGCTGATGGGTCTCCTGAATCGAATCGAGGGCGATATCCGTTTTGGCGGAGAATCTCTGCGCGGGCGCGAGCCGTATCGCATCGCCCGGGCCGGGCTGGGCTACGTGCCGGAGGATCGCCGCATCTACGCCGGTTTGAACGTGATGGAGAATCTCGAAGTAGGCAAACAGCCGCCGCGCCCGGATGCGCCGCATTGGACGCTGGAAAAACTCTTCCGGCTGTTTCCCAACCTTGACGAGTTGCGCGAACGCCCGGGCGGGCAGATGAGTGGCGGAGAGCAACAGATGCTGACCCTGGCTCGCACCCTGATGGGCAATCCCACGATGGTTCTGCTCGACGAACCTTCCGAGGGGCTGGCGCCAAAGATCGTGGAAAACATGGCGAATGCCCTCCTCACACTAAAGCGGGAAGGCTTGTCGGTGCTGCTGTCGGAGCAGAATCTGCATTTCGCGCGCCTGGTATGCGATCGTGCCTATGTCATCGAAAAAGGGAAGGTGCGGTTTGCGGGCAGTATGGCCGAACTGGAAGCCAACGAAGACCTTCGCCGTGCTGAACTGACCCTATGAACATGCGCCTAGCCACAGCAGACACATAATATTCAGGGGAAAGCCAGTTCGGTTCGAAAACGCCGGGGAAACACGGATTTAGCCTCGCAATGTCAGTGGAAACCTTGATGGAATCTTGCGGTGACAGCGCGGTTTTTTTTTGTTCTCTCCCGGCCCGGCGGGAGTGCTAGACTTTTCGCGTAGTTTGTTGGCCCTGGTCGGTTTCGGGCGACGTGACAATGCATGACCAACAAAGAGGATAGGTGATGGGCGCATTCGACAGACGTAAATTCCTGGCAACGGTGGGCTCCGGTACCCTGGCCGCGGGGACCGTGGGCTGGGTCGGCACGGCAATCGCCGCTGGCAAGATCAAGATCGGCGCGAACGACGGCCTGATCGCCATAGATGTGCAGAACTGTTTCATTCCCGGCGGCTCGCTGGCTGTGCCCAAGGGTGAAGAAGTGGTGCCGATCATCAACGCGCTGGCGGCGAAGTTCAGCGTGGTGGTGATGACCCAGGACTGGCACCCCGAGGCGCACATGTCGTTTGCGTCCACCCACAAAAAAGAGCCGTTTTCCGCGATCGACGTCAATTACGGCAAACAGGTCATGTGGCCGGATCACTGTATCCAGGGTACGGATGACGCAAACCTTCACTCCGGGCTTGACCTCACCAAGGCAAACCTCATCCTGCGCAAGGGCTTCAATCCCAAAGTGGACGGCTACTCCGCGTTCTACGACAACGACAAGAAGTCAAAGACCGGGCTCAGCGCCTACCTGAAGGCGCGTGGCGTCAATCGCGTATTCGTCTGCGGCCTGGCGACCGACTTCTGCGTCATGTGGTCGGCGGTCGATGCACGCAAGGACGGATTCCGGGTGATGGTGATAGAAGATGCCTCGCGCGGCATCGATCTCGGCGGAAAATCCATCGCCGCCGCCTGGAAAGACATGGGCAAAGCGGGCGTCAAGCGTATTCAGTCCACGGATATCGCCTGAATGGGTTCAGCGAGCCCGTAACCCCTCCGCGTATGGAAGCGGAGTCGAATTAGACAAAAAAAAACGGGCCTTCGGGCCCGTTTGTATTGGTGTGTCGGGGTAACGGCGAATGGGCGAAGCGACCGATGGCTCTAGCTTCAGCAGGTACGCAACCTATTCGAGAGTCACGCCGATCGCCCCGATGGCGGCGGTCAGCGCTTCCGACCCCGCTACCGCCAAGCGCGCTTTTGATGCGATGATGACGATGACCAAGATTAATATCGCCGCGATCGAAAAAGCACGGCGAGGTTGAGGTCACATTCAACGATCGGATCCTGTGTCGTTATTTTGACTGCCTGGCAACGGGACCAAACGAGGTAGAGATGCGCGAAAAAATTGACCGGTTCGGCGGCCTGTTGGTCGAAGGCTTCAATTACCTTGGACTGTTTGCCATTGGCAGCGCCATTGTCTGGTCGGCGATCGTGGCCTTCATTGACATGGCCGGCAAGGGCCATGCGTCCATCGATGACATCCTGCTGCTCTTCATCTACCTCGAGCTCGGCGCCATGGTCGGCATCTATTTCAAGACCAATCACATGCCGGTGCGCTTCCTGATTTACGTCGGGATCACTGCGCTAACGCGCCTGCTGGTCGGCGACATCGCCGCCCACCATCGGCTCGACTGGGGGCTGCTGGTCGTTCCGGCCGCAATACTGCTGCTTGCCCTCGCCAATCTGGTGGTGCGCTACAGCTCGGCGCGTTATCCATCTGTGGGTGCCGACCGGCCGTAAGTGGAGAAATTTGATTCCGACCCCTCAGCATGGTGTCAGCCGGTGGCAAAAGGTGTCTGAGTCGTGACTAATGTCACAATTTGCAACCGTATTCGGTATATCGAGTGGTCGTGCCTCATGGGTTTCGGGCGACTCACGACCGTCAGCGTGCAGTAAGGGTGCCGGCGGCTACCACATTCGTAAATTGTTTAGAGTGCGGGCGGTCAGGCTGGTCTCACCCGATAGCCCGTGCGCGGGAAGTGCACGCAGACTGTGCCGACCCTTGGGTCGTCGCGCAGGATCGAAACCGTGAAGGTATCCGCCGCACGCACTATGCCGGCCACGGGTTCCTCGCCACTGTCGAGGTCGGGCGCTACCGTCACGCGCATGCCGGGCTTCAGGCCTTGCGGATCGCGCTTGTCGGCGCGTTCGGGGGTAGCGGTCTTGGAACTGTTGGCGACTTCGATCGCTTCTCCCGAGGTCATCGGCGACGAGCTGCCATGACCGATGGCTTTGACGTTCTGCTCCCACGCTTCGAGTGCCGCGAATTCGCCGATCAACGCCGGACCACCTTCCCAGCGGGGGCGAATGAACCAGACGAGGTAGTAGGCGGTGGCATCCATCAGGCCGGCTTGGTCTCCAGCGATAAATCGACGTCCGTCCGCCAACTGACGGTCGAGCAACGCAAATGCAACGCGCAGTTGTGCCGCCGTGTGGGGAAGCCCTTCGCGGATGGTTTCGATTTTCCAGTCCGGTCCGAAAAACAGCCGGCCGCGGTCTTTCAGAAATGCTTCCGGCAGCGACCCGGCACCGGAACCGATGAGCAATCGGGCTTCCATGTCGAAAAGACCGTCGGTCCAGCGATTCATCATCCACGAAAATCCTTCGGAGCCACCGGGGAAAAAGGTCGGGTTCGGATGCTGGCGCTCCAGCTCGCGAAGAATGCACTGGCTGTCGCAGTAGATATCGGCGCCAATCTGCATGATCGGCGTGCGGCGGTAACCGCCGGTCAGCGGCATCACGTCGGGTTTCGGTGGCACGCGCGGAATCTCAACCGAGCGCCATGCGAGTTTCTTGATGCCGAGTGCGATCCGGACCTTTTCCGAAACCGGGGAAAGGGGATAGTGGTGCAAGATAATTTCGCTCACAACGCCGCCTTTTTAAGAATCAAAAATTAAAATCGTTTGCCACAGAGGACACAGAGGGCTCAGAGAAAACCCAATTCACGAGAATGTCTATTCGGGAGCGTAGAGGAACGGTGAGCAAGCGCAAGGCCGACATACTGCCGGTGAATGCTTTCCGAATATCGAATTCGACTTTCGAGTCGCTCGTTGTTCTCTGTGTCCTCCGTTTCCTCTACGGCAATCGTTCTGGACCTATTTTTCCGGAAGCAGGCCCGGCAAATCGAAGCGCTGGCGGGTGGTGCAGTAGCGATTGCCGAACAGGCGTCCCACCGGGACGTAGCATTCTTCCGAGATTCGCTTGTTTTTTGGGTCGACGACACCGTCGCGTGCATGCACATGGACGACCTCAGCGAGCACGATGTCGCGGACCCTACCGATGGGGATATGCCGGTAGAGTCGGCATTCGAAACAGGCCGGGGCCTCGGCGATGCGCGGATGGCCGACTTTCAGTGCGGGCGCTTCGGTGAATCCCGCCACGGAGAATTCGCTCTCTTCCTCGGGCAGTTCCTCGCTGGAGAGGTGCATGCCATTGGCGATCGTTTCGTCGACCAGATTCACAACGCATTCCCCGGTGCGCATCAGGTTGGCAAATGAATGTTTTGGTTTGCCATCATTGCGGTTGCTGAAACTCAGCACCACCAGCATCGGGTCTTCGCAGACCGCGTTGAAGTAGGAGTAAGGCGCGCAATTGGCGACGCCATTCGGGCTGCGGGTGGAGATAAGCGCAATCGGCCGGGGGAACACCAGGCCGATCATCAGTTTGTAGCGCTCGATGACCGAAAGCGCCTGGATGTCGATTTCCATCAGGAGGATATTCTGGAAAGTGGAGCGCGGGTACGGGATATCTGGGCAGGGTTGGTGAGCACATCAAACTGCCGGCAACGCAGTCCGAAGTGCGGCATTGGGACGGTCAGCTGGCGATGGTGACGCCGCCGTCGGCGACAATGGTCTGGCCGGTGACAAAGGCAGCGGCAGGAGAGGCGAGAAACACGGCGATGCCGCTGATGTCTCCCGGTTCACCCAGGCGGCGCAACGGCGTCAGGGATTCGTACTTCTGACGAATGTCCGGGTTTTCCCAGAGCGCGCGGGCGAAGTCGGTGCGAATCAGCCCCGGCGCGATGCAATTCACCCGGATATTGTGCAGCCCCCATTCGATCGCGAGATTGCGTGCGAGCTGCATGTCCGCGGCCTTGGAAATGGCGTAGGCCCCAAGTTTGTCCGTCCCTTTCAATCCGCCAATCGAGGAAACGATGATTACTGCGCCATCGCGCCGTTCGGCCATTTCCGGAAGCACCTGCTGTGCGAGCCAGTGGTTTGCGACGATGTTGTTCTGAAGAATTTTGTTAAAGGCGTCATCGGGCAACCCGGACATCGGTCCGTAATACGGATTGCTCGCCGCATTGCAGACCAGGATGTCGATCTTTTTCCAGTGTTGCCGGGTTTGCGCCACCAGGTTTACGAGCTGCGCCTTGTCCGAAATGTTTGCGGCGATGGTCATGGCTTCGCCGCCTTTCTGGCGAATGGACTGCACCACTTGTTCGCAGGCATCCGCCTTGCGGCTCGACACGACCACCTTAGCTCCTGCCGCGGCCATATGTTCCGCGATGGAGCGACCAATGCCTCGGGACGAGCCGGTGATGACGGCAACTTTACCAGTGAGATCGAAGGGGTTCATTTTTTCGGTGAGGCGAGAGGCGAGAGGCGTAAGGGGGTAGGGTTTACACCCTTCACTCATTCACGCCTTCACTGCATTTCGACAACTTTCTTCAGGTTCTGCAATCCGAGCGGGTAGGCCTTGTTCAAGGCATTGAGTGGTGTGGCGTCGTCCATTCCGGGCGGAGGTTCGTCAGTCCAGTAGGCGAGTCGCTTGAAGCGCGCCTTCCACACCACCTTCGATTTGCCGCCGCCTGCGTCGAAGACGGTCAGGGTGGCGAAGTAATCGCTCGACAGAGGCTCCCCGCCGAGGTAGGTGTAGGTCATGGTCATGGCCGTATCGTCATAGTCAATGAGTTTTTCCTCGACCTTGGTGCCGTTGCCTCGGGTGAGTTCGCGCACGCAGTCCACGCGGCGGTTTTTCCCGAGGATGAGTTTGCTGGCCGCGATCAGCGGATACCAGCGGTCGAATCCGACAAAATCGCCAGCGACCTCCCAAACCGCTTCCGGTGAGGCATCAATGACGATAGTGTGCTCGACCCGCAGTTCCGGGGCGTCCGCAGCATGCGTGATGGCGGGTGCGGACAAAAGCAGTACCAAGGGCAGCCACGCCCGGTTAGGGTTTTTCATGCTTGTCTTCCGCAAAGCGGAAAGTGTTTTTTGAGGACGCAAGCCTACCTGATTCCGCGCGGAAGTGTCTACGCAAGCGCCGTGCTAGCATCGCGGTGGATTGGCATTTTTCCGGTGAAAGCATGAAACCGATTCTCAGCGAAACCGAACTGCACCAATACCACGAACGGGGTTACGTGTTTCCCCGTTATCGCCTGCCCGACGCATTGCTCAGGCGCCTCCAGGAGGGCATGGACCGGTTGCTGGCTTCTTACACCGATGTCGCGCAGGAAGACCTGGCCAATCCCCATATGGTGGCCCCGACGCTGAGTCCGGACATGAATCCCTTCATGTCGGCGGCCAGGCACCCTGAGGTGCTGGACATGGTCGAGCAGGTGCTGGGTCCCGATCTGGTGTTGTGGATCACCCGCGTTCTATGTAAGCCGCCGGTCAAGGGTCGCGAAGTGCCCTGGCATCAGGATGGCGAATATTGGCCGATGCGACCGCTGGCCACCTGTTCGGTATGGATCGCCATAGATCCGGTGTCCACTGCCAATGGTTGCATGCGGTTCATCCCCGGCTCGCACCGGAGCAAGGAACTCTACCGCCACCATGTTTCGGACCGAAAGGACCTGGTGCTGAATCTGGAACTCGACCA
>JBJXFN010000104.1:0-7920 GCA_046155535.1 Burkholderiales bacterium | reverse complement strand
CGGGGAAAGTCCCCCAGGTCCATTCCCAGCTGAGGATCGAGTCCAAAATCCGATTCTCTCCCCTCGCCCTCCGGGAGAGGGGCGGGGGTGAGGGAGAATTGTTGGTTGCGATGGAGAATATGAAGTTCCTGAACCTATGCTGATCAGGGCGCAGTTCGACCGGAACCGGACGGGAAGGAACTCTTGAGCAAAGAATTGATGCGCCTGGTCCTTGACACCAACGTCTGGCTCGACTGGTTGGTGTTCAACGATCCGTCCGTCGCCGCCCTGAAAGCGGCCCACGCCGAAGGACGAATCGAGATTGCGATCGACAGTGCATGCTTCGACGAACTCCGCGCCGTACTGGGTTATCCGGAGTTTTCGCTGAACGACTCGAAAATAAAAAACCATCTCGCATACGTCGAATGCTGCGCCATAAAGGTAGACGAGAAACTCCCTTCTCCCTCCGGGAGAAGGGCCGGGGATGAGGGAAGAGCCACCACCACAAATTCAAGGTTTACAAAAATGTCCTCGCGTCTCCCCCTGCCCCGCTGCGCCGACCCGGATGACCAGAAGTTCCTTGAACTCGCCCGCGACGCAGAAGCCCACTGGCTGATCACCAAGGACAAGGCTCTGCTCGAAATACGACGCGGACAGCTCAAGGAGGCGACATTTCGAATCTGCACGCCAGTGCAATGGGCAAACACGGATCTCCACTCAGGACTCTAAAGCTTCGGCCGGTTCTTTTGCGCGCCTTCTTTCTCTTTCGCATCCTTCGCATTGACGGCATTCACCAACATCTGATGCGTCGCCCCGATGGCCTGGACGTTCAGCGGACCGTCGCCGATGTGCACGGCGAGCGCCCCGACAAGGTCCGGCGCAGCCAATGCGTTTTGGCAACATCTCTTGAGTCTGGCCTGCACCATCCGGCGTGTCTCACAGGGATCTCCCTGGCCGAGGGCCCAGCGCGACTCGAGGAGCATCGCCACTCCAGATGGTTGCATGTGCGCGGCCTCAGCCGTGCGCTCGGGCATGCCCGTAAACGACTGACTTGACGTGCACAGCGTGCCGGTTTCATCTTTTATCCGGCTGCCATTGGCGTCGTCCAGCCAGTTGATCATGCGAAAATTCGTATCGTTCAGTTGATTGGGACCGCTGTCGTAGCTGGGTGGACCGTATTTCTTGATCAGATTTTCGACAAGCGCCTGCTGCGTCGGTGCCGTTTCCTTGGTGAAGGTCAGGGTGCGAACAAGTTTCGACACGACAATCGGATTGGGAGGCATGGTCAACTCGTATATGAAACGCTCTTCCGGGCTCGTGAATGACAAGCCGTAGAGCAATTCCCCACCCAATACGTCATATCTAAGGGTGTGCTTCTTCATTTGCAGCTTGGGATTGTGCGCCTTGAGCGCCTGCATCGCCTCCTTGAGCGGTGTGCCGAGCTTCATGCCAGCAATGTCGTATTTGCCAGCCACCGCCGCCAGTTTGGCGGTTTCCTCCGGCGTGCCGATGTTTTCCGGCGGGTCGGCTACTGCCTGATTGGCAGTGCTGGTCAGCACACTGATGACGAGACCAATTACCATTGCGCGAACAGGCTGGACATTCTTCATGGACGGCTCCTTGTGATATCTGCAGTTCGTGGCGGCCAAATCGCCGGAAAAGTCGGGAAAGTATCCAGAACAGGGGGCGCATCGTCAATGACTAGCCACTGCGAGGCCGTTCGAATGCGCGGAACGGCCTTATTGTCGTTGCCATTTCCCACCGGCTAACAGATCATTACGTCTATCGGGAGTGTCCGTCGACTCGAGGAAACCCATGTGGCAATAACGTGTGGTTCGTTGACACGTGCATCGACAGTAGCTGGAAGACAACCCAGGGTGGGCGGAAGCCCGCCGGTTGCGGCTGATGTTTCATGATGAGGTCTGCCATTTCCACACGGAGGAAATCATGATCAAACGAGCAAAAGACGCGTTAACCGGCGTAGTGATCACCCTGATGGCGGTTCTGATTGGGGCATGCAGCAGCGGGCCCAGCGAATCGGAGTTCGTCGCGGCTTGCCTGAAAGAGGGAGAAAATGTCGCCAGTAAAAGGCTCGACAAAGAAATGGGCGTCAACAGAGACACATTTTGCAAATGCGCGGCCCGAGAAGCTAAATCGATGCTTTCCTCGGATGCACAGCGGGCGATGATCCTGGACATGGAAGGCAAGAAGCAAGAGGCAAGCGCCGTTTCCTCCAAAATGAGTGAGTCCGAGCAAATGGCCTTCATGAAAGGCGCGATTGATGTCTTCGGGAAATGTACCGGAGCGAAATAAGAAATTATTGATCTTTTCGTAATTCATGACAGATTCTTCCCTCACCCTCGGTCCCTCTCCCGGAGGGAGAGGGAGGCAAAATCTCTTCTCCCCTCTACCCCCGGGAGAGGGGTGGGGGTGAGGGAGATTTTGTGGGTAGGGCAAACATAAAGCTCAATTGAAGAGTAGGGATCAGGGCAGAGACTTTAAATTGAAGTTCTGTCATGTATTTTGGAAGGCTCAATAATGCGTGCGGTCGGCGGCAAGCAGGGCGATTTGTCGCGGACAAGCGCCCAACCCGATTAGCGCAGCCTGACCACGTCAAGCGCCGAGCAGCACAAAGAACGAAGGGGTCACAAGGGCGTCAAGCTTTGTTCGGTTTTGCCTGATCGACGCAACGATCTACTCCAGGAATGTCACAACCTCTCCCGCCGGTGACCGCCCGGTTCGGTAAGCATTGATCGGGTGTGCATCATCGGCGTGACCAAAGGAAATCCCGCAAACGACTTTGCGGTGCGGCGGCAGATTGAAATGCGCTCGGATTTGATCCGGGTATGAGGCAAGCGCTGCCTGCGCGATGGAAGCTACGCCAAGGCTCTGGGCGGCGAGCATGAAATTGGAAACGTACAGGCCACAATCGATCGCCCCGTAGACCCCCAGATCTTCTTCGGTGGTGATCAACGCCACATGCGGCGCGCCGAAGAAACGGAAATTCTCCAAGGATTGCTCGGCCGCAGCCTTTTTGTCCTCCCGTCCGATCCCTACCGCCTGGTAGAGCTGCACGCCGCAAACCTTTCGCCGATCACGATAGATCCCCTCGTAACGAATTGGGTAGGCAAAGTCCGGATTGGGTGTTGCACCGCTGCGGGCATGTTCATACAGGCGCCCGCCGAACCGGTCCTTCGCATCGCCGCTCAACAACACGATCTGCCAGGGCTGGGTGTTGCACCAGGAAGGTGTCTGCTGTGCCACGTCGAGAATTTTTTCGATGACGGGGCGTGGGACGGGCTTCGCGAGATATTTGCGGCAACTGTAGCGACTGCGGATGATCTCTTCGAGTTCCATATCACGTCCCCTCTTTAGAGCGCCTGGCAAAATAAAAAACTCCTCCCACACCCCCACCCCTCTCCCGGAGGGCGAGGGGCTTTATCTTCTCTCGGCCACCAGGAACAAACTGATGGTGAGGGATGCTTTGACTGCACTCCACACTTATTTTGTTAGCCTCTCAGGCGTCTCTGCTTGCACTTCCCCGCATCAACGCTTCACGCGCCGACCCCTGGGCTTCGTTTTGGTCGCCTTGCCAACAGACCAGGTCGGTGCCGGTTGATCGGGTTTGTAGCGCTCATCGACTTGTACCTGCAGGCCTGTGGTCAACCGGTTGCCCGCATTGGCCAGCGCAACGATCTCGTTGAACTCTGCCAGCGTGGCATCGTCCAATCCGTGTTTGCGTGCCGCGAAGGTATGGGAATTGACGCAGTATTCGCAGTTGTTGGTAACGCTGACCGCGAGGTAGATCAGTTCCTTGGTCAGGGGATCGAGCCGGGACGGCTTGACCATCACCGCCTTCATCTGCCCCCAGAAGCGCTTGAGCAACGGCGGATGTGCTGCCAGTGCCCGCCAGATGTTGTTCACGTAATCGGTTTTGCGCGTCTTCATGATGTCGTCGAAAACTGCACGCGCCTCGGGCGCGGCCTCCTTGTAATTCACCAGTCTGACCAGGGCCATTTCGAACTCCTTTTTGTTGAAATTATGTCCAATGATGGATCGTAACCATCTTACCCGATGCCAGGTTGGACAAGCCCCGCGGCTTGCGGCGATAATGCCGCGCCTGACTTTTATTGATTGCCGATGAAGTTCCTATTTGACGTCTTTCCGATCCTGCTGTTTTTTGTTGCCTTCAAGTTTTGGGGCATCTACGCGGCCACCGCTGTAGCGATTGGCGCCACCCTTGTGCAGGTCGCATGGTCCTGGCTGCGTCACCGCAAGGTGGACAAAATGTTGTGGGTCAGCCTCGCGATCATCGTGATATTTGGCGGCGCCACGCTGGTATTGCAGAACGAAACGTTTATCAAGTGGAAGCCCACCGTTCTTTACTGGATGTTTGCCATCATTCTTCTGGGGGGCAAGATATTTTTCGGCAAGAATTTGATGCGCGCCGCCATGGACAAAAACATTACACTTCCCGATCCGGTCTGGGAGCGGTTGAACATAAGCTGGATCGCATTTTTCGTGTTGATGGGCGTGATCAACATTTACGTCGCCTTTAATTATTCGACGGACTTCTGGGTGAACTTCAAATTATTCGGCGGCATCGGCCTGATGCTGGCCTTCGTGGTCATTCAGGGCCTGACCTTGTCGCGTTACCTGGAAGCGGACGAAAAGAAATAGTCATGCTTTACATGATTCTTGGAGAGGACGCGCCCGACAGTACCGCAAAGCGCGCGGCCGCGCGTCCTGCCCATCTGGAGCGCACCAATGCGCTGGTGGCCGACGGCAGGCTGATTCTGGCCGGACCATTTCCGGCCATTGACAGCCCCGATCCCGGCCCGGCGGGGATGAGCGGCAGCCTGATTGTTGGCGAATTCGAATCCATCGAAGAGGCCCGCGCCTGGATTGATGCCGACCCCTATGTGACCCAGGGGGTTTTTGCTAGGGTGACCGTGAAACCCTTCCGCAAGGTGTTGCCGGCCTGATGGAAATGGTGGAACTCATCCGTGAACGCCTCGCTCCGCTGGCGCCGGAAGCCCTCGAAGTATTCGACGACAGCCATGAACACGCCGGACACGCCGGCGCCAAAGACGGAGGCGGACATTACCAATTGGTGATTGTGTCTCGCGAATTTTCCGGGAAATCTTCGGTGGCGCGGCATCGCATGGTTTATCGTGCGCTCTCCGATCTGATGCCAACAAAGATCCACGCCCTGGCGATTCGCGCCTACGCACCGGGCGAAATGGATGCCGTCTCTCACAACTGATTCTGAACGCCCTGTCATCCGTATTGTCGATTCCCCGTTATCTATTTGCCAACCGGAAGGAACCCGTATGAAACATATTCTTCAAATCATGACTGCGACCACGCTACTTGGGTGTTTCGCCTTCACCGCCGCGCACGCCGCCGACACCAAAGCGGCCAACATCGCCATTGTCAACGGCGTGCCAATCCCCAAGGCACGGCTGGATTTTGTCGCCAAGTCGCAAATTGCGCAGTCGCAGGGACAGCAGCAGGACTCCCCGGAATTTCGCGAAAACATCCGCGAAATTTTGATTACTCGCGAACTGCTGTATCAGGAGGCCGTGAAGCGCAAACTCGACAAAAAGCAGGACTATCTCACTCAACTGGCCCTTGCCAAACAGCAGATCATTCTAGGCGTATTGATGGAAGACCTGTCGAAGACCATGCAGCCCACCGAGGCCGATGCGCGCAAAGAATTCGAGCGCGTCAAAACCGAACGAGGTGGCACGGCCGGCAAGCAATACAAAGCGCGTCACATCCTGGTGAAAGAGGAAGCGGCTGCCAAACAGATCATCGCCGACCTGAATGCCGGGGCGGATTTTGCGAAACTGGCACAGGAGAAATCCGAGGATACCGGCACTAAGGATGACGGCGGCAACCTCGACTGGAGCGATGCCAGTGGATTTGTGCAGCCGTTTGCCGAAGCGCTCACGGCCTTGAAAAAAGGCGAACTCACCAAAGAGCCGGTGAAATCCAACTTCGGATATCACGTCATCGAACTTCAGGATGAACGGCCGATGGAATTTCCGCCCTTCGAACAGGTTCAGCAGCAGATTCTCCAGCAACTGGGCACCAAGGCACGGGATGACTACATCGCGCGTCTGCGGTCCAAGTCCAAGATCAAGAAAATCGACCCGATGTAAGTCGCCGAATACTCACTCCCGGGCGACTATAAGATTCGATGTTCCGGGAGTGATCGCAAAGGCATCCATCGTGCGCAAGGCACAAGGCTTGGATTTCGTCCTGCCGGCTGGTTTGCGTTAAAGCGTAATCCCGCCACCACCGCGTCCCGCCGCTTTGGCGAACCTGGCAACCGTGGGCATGAGATTCAGACCGGTCGCGACCCGCAGGCGCTGCGCACGCCGGCGTAACACCTCGAAATTGATGTCGACCTCGGCACCGGTTGCGGCCAGCACAATCGTATTGTCTTCGTAACGGGGCAACACTAGAACGCGCCGTGAAAATGCCCGACCGATGCGTTCAATACTTTTCTTCACCTCAACGGGCCGTCCAAGCAGATTGACCACCAGCAGGCCCCCATCGGCCAGTCTTTCACGGCAACGGCGAAAGAATGTGGGGCTGTTCAAACGGCCCGTCCTCGCATCGGCCTTGAATCCGTCCACCATGATCCAGTCGAAACGTGAGTTCGTCGCGGCCATGTATCGATAACCGTCTTCCAGTTCGATCTTCAGGCGGCGGGATTCCGCCGGCAGCAGGAAGCAATCCCATGCCGTCATCACGACCCGCGGGTCGAGCTCCACGACCACCAGGCGTGCATCGGGCAGGTAGCGGTAGAAGAACCGGGTGATCGAACCCGCTCCCAGGCCAATCTGCAATACCGCTTGTGGCCACGACGCTCGCGCACGCAGCAGCAAGCCGAACATCATCACTCGCGTGTAGCCAAGTTCCAGCGCCCAGGGGTGAGAAACCCGCATGGCGCCCTGAATCCAGTGGTTGTCGAATTGCAGGAAGCGCACACCGGCTTCCTGGGTCACTTCAAGCTTGGACATGGGGAAATTCAGGAAAACCCGTTAGAAATTGGTGGGTTTCACACGTATTCATAACGCGGTATTGTGTCTCCCACGCTGGCGATCGTCCGTTGGCATGGGCCATGCTAGGTTGCAGGACAGGCACACTCGGAAACGGGCGCATTGCCCCTGCCGGCCACCGCCGGAGAATTGAGAGGCGACACTCCATGATCGATTTCCATCAGGTCTTTGCAAACATCACCATCGGCCTCGCCATGGTTTCCCTATTTGACGAAGTCGCGGCCGCGCCCATTTACAAGTGCAAAGGCAAGGATGGCAACCTGACTTATCAGGAGGTTCCCTGCGGCAGCAAAAAACAACCTGCCGCGGCCAGGGTCACCCCGCCCCCGCCCACGCCAGCAACGCCCGCCGTCGAAGCAGAATCGGCGCTGTTTGTGCCGAGCGGCAAGGCAAAGGAGACCGACACCGACAAAGCCATGCAAGCCGCGTTCAACGCCCGAATGAACCGCGGAGATTTCGCGGGCGCCGCAGCCTTTGCCACAACCGAAGAACAAAAACAGTACGCGAAACGCATGCAGGCGGAAAAAGACCAGCGTTGCAGCAACATGCAAATGGATGTCAGACATGCGCGATATACCGCCAAGAACTCCAGAAGTCCGATTTTTCAGGAGAAGGCAGAGGCGGCAGAGGCCCGTTATATCGCCGCCTGCAGGTAGGATTCCGGAACGCTTTCTGCCCAATTTCAGGGTCTGCGCTCAGCCGACCCACACGCGGGCATTCCGGAACATCCTCATCCAGGGGCCGTCCTCGCCCCAGGACGCCGGATGCCAGGAATTCTGCACCGTGCGAAATACCCGCTCAGGATGTGGCATCAGAATCGTGAAGCGTCCGTCCGCCGTGGTCAGGCCGGTGATGCCTTCGGGTGAAC
>JBJXFN010000103.1:0-5081 GCA_046155535.1 Burkholderiales bacterium | reverse complement strand
TGGTCCGGCCGATGAAAGAACTCGGCGATGTCGCGCATGTTGGCCCAGGTTTTCGGCACGCCCAGGTCATAGCCGTACTTCTTCTTGAATGCGGCCATTTCCTTGGGATCCTCGAACCAGTCCTTGCGGTAGGCCCAGCCGGTCGCGTCGCCCTCGAGTGGCACCGCCCAGTATTTCTTGCTGCCCTTCGGATACTCGGCATAACCCGCCACGGTCGCCGGCGCCATGCTCTTGTCCACGCCATGCTTGGCGAAGAACCCGGTCAGGTCCACGTAGTGTCCCGCGGTCGAGCCGGCACCAAGCCACTGCGAATCGCCAACCACCATGTCGTAGGCATCGCCTTTGGCGGCGAATTCACGAAATGCCTTGGTCTGGAAATCCGGCCAGGGCGTGGTTTCAACCGTGACTTTCACCCCGGTTTGCTTTTCATAGTCCTTGACCAGTTCCTGCAGATAGTTTGCCGGGTCCCATTGCGCCCAGAGTATGGTCAATTTCTCAGCTGCCAGCACCGACCCGCTTGCCAGAGCGAAAACAGCACCGGCCAGCAGGCCGGACCAAATTCTCTTGCTCATCGTTGACTCCTCCATTTTGGATTTTTCTATCGCGGCCCTGCCATCCCGGAATGCAGACAGCCCGCCGCTCCCTCAACACCAAACATGCCACAGTCTGGAGACCGTGGTCCAGCACACTGCGTATTCTATTTCAGTTTTCTGCGTGCCCGACTTTTCGACAACGTGCCCGAAGCCGGTGCTTGCACACCATTTCTGTTGCTCGCCATGCCTGGCTGGTTGCGGTTGCCCGCCTTGCCATTTTCGGCTACCGCTGCCTGGATCAAGGCATGGCATGTCCACAGTGCCACGTCCTGAGCGCGTCTGCTGTTCAGCCCCCAGATATCCTTCAACACCACGAAGGCTTCAGTGCCGAACACCAATGACAGCGATTGCGTCAGACGCTCGAATCCGGCCCGGCTCAGCCGGCCTTTCAGCGGAGAGACCGCGGAATGCAACAGAGCAATGCGATGCCCGCGGACCATCGGCACCTCGTCACCGAAAAGCCCGGCATGGCGTCGGGACCACTGGTCAAGCGCGAGGCGCAACGCTGCTTTCAGCGTGGCTTCGTAACTCTCCATGCGCGGATAGGCAAAAGTCACCAACTCCGTAACCCGGTCCTTTGCAAATCGGGAATCCGACTTCCAGGCCAGGATCGGCCCCAGCGCCTCATCCACTGCCGCCTGAATCAGCGCCGACTGGGACGTGAAGTAACGATAGGCGGTGGCCCGCGACACCTCGGCCGCCTCGGCGACATCGCTCACCGACGGGATCAGACCGCCCTGCATCAGGCGCATGGCTGCATCCAGCATGATCTTGCGCATCCGCGCGCGCGGCCCTCTTTCTGCCCCTGCTTGTTCCGCCTCCTGCAATTTGGGATCGCGTTCTTGACCTGGGACTAGCATCTCACTACGATACCAGCGTCTTACAAGAAAAACAGTTGGCTCGGCAATTTTTTTTGCGCTGCGTTGCACAAGCCAGCAACTCACCCTACACCAGGCCGGGACATTTAGCGGGGGATGATGCAATGAATGCCGCATCCGGCATGCAGTCAGCCTGGCGCCCTTCTCCGCCCCCATCGATTTACCAGCTTGCGCCATGAAGCGGATCTATGTCGTCGGCACCGCCGATACCAAAGGCCCGGAACTGCAGTACGTCAAATCGCTGCTTGACGCCGCGGGTGCGGGCGCCGTCATCGTGGATGTCGGCACCAGCACGACGCAGATTGCGACCGATATTGCGGCAGCCGATGTCGCAGCCTCACACCCGCGAGGCGCGCAATTCGTGCTCGGCGGCAATGATCGTGGCAAAGCCGTCGATGCCATGGGTGAGGCGTTCGCGAATTACATCGTTCAGCGCGACGATATCGCCGGGGTCATCGGCCTGGGCGGCAGCGGCGGCACGTCGATCATCACGGCCGGCATGCGCCGGCTGCCGGTCGGGCTACCCAAGCTGATGGTGTCCACGCTGGCTTCCGGCGACGTCAGCCCCTTCGTGGGCGCGACAGACATCACGATGATGTATTCGGTTACCGATATCGCGGGATTGAACCGGATCAGCCGGGTCGTGCTGGGCAATGCCGCGCATGCAATGGCCGGCATGGCAGCGCACCCGCTACCCGCCGTACAGTCAAAGCCCACCATCGGCCTGACCATGTTCGGCGTCACCACGACCTGCGTAACGCAGGTGGTGTCGCAGCTCGAGAACCAATTCGACTGCCTGGTGTTCCACGCCACCGGCACCGGCGGCCAATCCATGGAAAAACTTGTCGACAGCGGCATGCTTGTCGGCGTCATTGACGTCACTACAACCGAGGTTTGCGACCATCTGGTCGGCGGCGTACTCTCGGCCGGACCCGACCGACTCGGTGCAATCGCCCGTTCACGGATACCCTACGTTGGCTCAGTCGGCGCGCTGGATATGGTCAATTTCTGGGCAATGGAATCCGTGCCGGACCGGTTTCGGCAACGCAGGCTCCATCAGCACAATTCCAACGTAACGCTCATGCGCACGTCCGTCGAAGAATGCCGGGAGATCGGGCGCTGGATTGCCGGCAAACTGAACGCCTGCGGCGGACCAGTCCGCTTCCTGATTCCGGAGAAAGGTGTGTCGTCGCTGGATGCGCCGGGACAGGCTTTTTACGACCGCGATGCCGACGCTGCACTGTTCGACGCACTGCAAACATCCCTGAAGCAGACCACGAACCGGCGCCTGATTCGCCTGCCTTTGCATATCAATGACCGGGAGTTTGCCGCCGCACTGGTGCAGACCTTCCGGGACATCACCACTTGAGTTAGAGGAATCGAAGCAATGCCTGCAATCGAGAGAAGCAAGATCCTGAAGAAATTCCAGGACATGGTGGCGAGACGCATACCGATCATCGGGGGTGGCGCCGGCACGGGACTGTCCGCCAAGTGCGAGGAAGCCGGCGGCATCGACCTGATCATCATCTACAACTCCGGGCGTTATCGCATGGCCGGGCGTGGGTCGGCCGCGGGTCTGCTTGCCTACGGCAACGCCAACGACATCGTCAAGGAAATGGCCCGCGAGGTATTGCCGGTGGTCAAGAACACGCCAGTGCTCGCCGGCGTGAACGGCACCGATCCTTTTGTGCTGATGCCGCAGTTCCTGGCCGAACTGAAAAATCTCGGCTTCTCCGGCGTGCAGAATTTTCCGACCATCGGCCTGTTCGACGGGGTGATGCGCGCGAGTTTCGAGGAAACCGGGATGGGCTATGCACTCGAAGTCGAGATGATCCGGCAGGCACATGAACAGGACCTGCTGACAACGCCTTACGTATTTAACGCAGAAGAAGCCAAGGCCATGACAGCCGCCGGCGCCGATGTCGTGGTCGCACACATGGGCGTGACCGTCGGCGGCAGTGTCGGCGCGTCAAGCGCGAAGAGCATGGATGCCTGCATTGCCGAGATCGACGCGATCGCCGAAGCGGCGACGACTATACGCAAGGATGTAATCGTGCTCTGCCACGGCGGTCCGATCGCTTCACCCGAGGATGCGCACTCCATCCTGAAACACGCGAAGCGCTGCCATGGATTCTTTGGTGCCAGCAGCATGGAGCGGCTGCCGACCGAAATCGCGCTGACCGAGCAGACCAGGAAATTCAAGGCGATTCAGTTCTAGTTCCGCGGCCCCAGAACCGGATTTCAGCGTAAACAGGGAGGAAAAATGATCAAGGTCTATCGCAGCGCAATCATCGATGCGTCCGCGGATGCGGTCTGGAAGCTGGTACGCGACTTCAACGGGTTGCCGAAGTGGCACCCGGCCATTGCCACGAGCAAGATCGAAGACGGCCTGTCAGCCGATCGGGTCGGATGCGTGCGCCGGTTTACGCGAAAGAGCGACGGTGGACTGTTGCGCGAGAAACTGCTGTCGCTGGCGGACGATACGCGCATGCTGACCTATAACATCCTGGTCTCGCCGATGCCGGTGGCGAACTACATGGCAGGCATGCGATTTACGCCGGTCACGATGGACGACAGCACGTTTGCAGAATGGTGGGCAGTGTTCGATGTGACAACGGGCCCGCCGCAGGCCACCGCGGACGAAATCGGGGACAATGTCTTCGTCGTCGGCTTCGCCGCCATCGACAGGCTGCTGGCCCGCCGAGGAGGGCTCCATGACTAGGCTATTTGTCAGTGCCGTGATCGATGCCCCGGTGGAAAAAGTCTGGGCGCAGGTGCGCGACTTCAACAATATGCCTGAGTGGCATCCGAAGTTCTCACGCAGCCACATCGAAAATGGGTTGCCGAGCGACCAGATCGGCTGCGTGCGCAACTTCGACATCGCAGGTGGGGGTGGAACGATTCGGGAACGCCTGCTCGAATTGTCCGACGTCGACTACAGTTTTCGCTACTGCATCCTCACTTCGCCGCTGCCGGTAAAAGGCTACGTTGCCCAACTCACGCTCTACCCGGTTACCGTCGGCAACAAAACCGTCGGCATATGGACTGCGGAATTCGAGGTCACCAATGGCGACGAGGCCGGCGTGATAAATGCCGTGGGCAATGACACCTTTGGCAAAGCATTCGAGGTACTGAATTCCCTTCTCGGCCCGAAAAAACGATAGCCGGGAACCCGGCAGCAACCAACCGCGGCGAAGCCGAACGGGGATTTCACAGGTATAGCCGCTGGCAACGGCGATTTCACGCACCGAAGCTAAACCTGGGGGCCTGCGCTGCCGCTTCTCTTCGCCTTGGACTGGATGGCGATGGCAGACTCGAGCACGAGCAAGGGCTTTATTTTTCTTATACTCGCGGCGCCTTCGCACTTATCATCTCGAAAGTGGCGCAGTTTCGGATTGGCCGACGGCAGGGCATTGTGGAGGTGTGTGATGAGGGCAGCTGTGACGATTTTGTGCGGGTATCTGTTCGGGTTGAGCGCGAACTGCGCGCTGGCGGTCGAGCCCGGGCAGCGCGTCGACAACTTCCGGCTGCTGGATCACACCGGCGCATCGCACGAGCTCTACTACCTTTCCGACATGAAGGCTGTGGCCATCATGGTGCATGGCAACGG
>JBJXFN010000094.1:0-3553 GCA_046155535.1 Burkholderiales bacterium | reverse complement strand
TGCGAATGACCTTCACCTGCTCGCCCAGCTCACCGAAATATTGCACCAGGTTGTAGGTAAAGGAATCGTAATTGTCGATCATCAAGAGCATAGAAGACCTTTCACCACGGAGGACACGGAGAACACGGAGGAAAACAAAAAATCACGAAGGACGAGCTTAAATTCCAGGCGGAACCGTTGTTCGCGAACCAGCAGGCTTTACTCTGTCACTGCGATTGCGCAGTCTTCAATGAATTGCCTGAATCCAGGAACGTGCTTTTGCCTTTCCTCCGTGTCCTCCGTGTCCTCTGTGGTGAAAGGTCTTCTATGCTCTTGATGATCGACAATTACGATTCCTTTACCTACAACCTGGTGCAATATTTCGGTGAGCTGGGCGAGCAGGTGAAGGTCATTCGCAACGACGAGCTCGACGTCGGGCAGATCGCAGCGCTTGGCGCGACCAGGTTGGTGATCTCCCCGGGGCCGTGCACGCCGAACGAGGCGGGAGTGTCCGTGCCGGCGATTCGAGAGTTCGCCGGGAAAATTCCCATCCTCGGTGTATGTTTGGGGCATCAGTCGATCGGTCAGGCCTTTGGCGGGCGGATCGTGCATGCAAAACAGGTGATGCACGGCAAAGTGTCGGCAATACACCATCGCGACGCAGGCGTTTTTCGCCGCTTGCCAAACCCGCTGACGGCGACGCGTTATCATTCCCTGGTGATCGAGCGCGAGTCACTCCCGGAAGATCTGGAAGTCACGGCATGGACCGAGGACGGCGAAATCATGGGCGTTCGGCACAAGAAGCTGCCCGTGGAGGGTGTGCAGTTCCACCCGGAGTCCTTCCTCACCGAGCGCGGACACGATTTGCTGGCGAACTTCCTTAAACAATAGGCTAGGCGGGCGCGGTTGCGCAGAAGTGGAAGTAGTTTCCAAGGATTTTGAACCACGGAGAACACGGAGAACACGGAGAACACGGAGGAAGAGCGGGAAACATATTCATGACCTGGCGCACCGGCATTGGCAGTAGCATCCGCACCCGGGCAGTTTTTATCCCCGCAAGCTTTCTGTGGTCTTTCTCCGTGTCCTCCGTGGTAGACATTGAACTTGCAGGTATTCGGAGCAAAGCATGACGCCGCAAGAGGCACTGGTTCGAGTGATCGAGCATCGCGAAATTTTTCACGACGAAATGCTGTCGCTGATGCGCCAGATCATGCGCGGCGAAATGTCGCCGACCCTGATGGCGGCGATCATTACCGGGTTGCGGGTGAAGAAGGAGACCATCGGCGAGATCGCTGCTGCGGCGCAGGTCATGCGGGAATTTTCCACCCGTGTCGAGGTCGAGAATCGGGAACATCTGCTCGACACCTGCGGCACCGGCGGGGACAACGCACACACCTATAACATTTCCACCGCGGCGGCGTTTGTCGCCGCTGCTGCCGGCGTGAAAGTCGCAAAACATGGCGGGCGCTCGGTGTCGAGCAAGTCCGGCAGTGCGGATGTGCTGGAGGCGCTGGGCGCGAATCTGAATCTGACCGCCGACGCCGTCGCGCGATGCATTGCCGAGGTGGGTGTGGGATTCATGTTTGCCCCGAACCACCACAGCGCAATGAAGCATGCCGCACCGGTGCGCCGGGAATTGGGCGTGCGCACACTTTTCAATATTCTTGGGCCCCTGACCAATCCAGCCGGTGCTTCGAATCAGTTGATGGGCGTCTTCCATCCAGATCTGGTCGGCATTCAGGCGCGAGTGTTGCAGCGGCTTGGCAGCCGCCACGTCATGGTGGTCCACGGCATGGACGGGCTGGACGAAATCTCCATCGCGGGAGAAACCCGGGTCGCCGAACTCAAGGACAACGAGGTTCGTGAATTCGTCTTGCATCCACGGGATTTCGCACTGGAGGTGAGCGACTTGTCCGCCATCCGCGTCGGGAGCGGCCAGGAGTCGAAGGAAATGCTGCTCGCCGCTTTGTCAGGTCAGCACGGCCCGGCACGGGACATCCTGACGCTCAATGCCGGCGCGGCCATATATGTGGCAGGTGTTGCAGACAGTCACCCTGCCGGCGTCCGGATGGCTTCTGAAGTCATCGCGAGCGGCGCGGCACGAAACAAACTCGACCAGTTTGTCGCTTGCACAAATGAGTTCAAGAGCTTGTGAACCACGGAGGACACGGTGGTCACGGAGAAAACCTAATGACCGATGACGAGCTCGGCACGGCGCTGATTGGCTGCGCTATGAAAGTGCACAGCGGATTAGGCCCCGGTCTTCTCGAGAGCGTCTATGAGGTGTGTCTGGCACACGAACTGGAAAAGTCAAAAATCAAGGCCGCACGGCAGCGGCCGGTGCCTATTGCCTACGATGGAGTGACTTTTGAAGAAGGATTCAAGATCGACATTCTTGTTGAAGACCGCATCATTGTGGAACTTAAAATGGTCGAAAAATTGCTGCCGATTCATTCCGCACAGCTTTTGACGTATCTGAAGTTGACAGAAAGGCGCGTGGGGTATTTGCTGAATTTCAACGTAACGCGTATGCGTGAAGGCGGCATAAAGCGTCTCGTCAATGGTTGATCAATAAAATTTTCGAATTTCTCCGTGCTCTCCGTGTCCTCCGTGGTTCAATCTGACATTCTGGAAAAAATTCTCGCGGTCAAACGCGAAGAGGTCGCTGCGGCATCGCGCGTACGGCTGCTGGCTGACGTGATGGCCACCGCGCGGGAGCAGCCGGCACCACGTGACTTTGCCGGCGCACTGAGCCGCAAGATTGCCGCCGGCCTGCCCGCCGTGATTGCGGAAATCAAGAAAGCCAGCCCCAGCCGGGGGGTATTGCGGGCGGATTTTGACCCGGCATCGATCGCGGCGGCTTACGCGCAGCATGGCGCCGCCTGCCTGTCGGTGTTGACGGATGCGAAGTTTTTTCAGGGCGATACGCAGTACCTGAAGCAGGCACGGGCGGCCTGCGAACTGCCGGTGCTGCGCAAGGACTTCATGATCGACCCCTACCAGGTCTACGAGGCGAGGGCGATGGGCGCGGATTGCATTCTGCTGATCGTCGCGGCACTCGAGGATTCCCGGATGCTTGAACTGGAGTCCATGGCGATGGGTCTGGGCATGGCGGTGCTCGTGGAAGTGCATGACCGGGATGAACTGGCGCGCGCGCTGCGGCTGAAGACCACACTGGTGGGAATCAACAACCGGAACCTGCGCACGTTCGAAACCCGTCTGGAAACAACACTCGAATTGCTGGATGCCATGCCAGACGATCGATCGGTCATAACGGAAAGCGGCATTCTTCGGCCATCGGATGTTTTGCGCATGAGAAACGCCGGCGTTCACGCCTTTTTGGTGGGCGAAGCCTTCATGCGGGAAGCGGACCCCGGCGCGGCGCTGACAACATTGTTTGGCTGAGTGCCGAAGCCAAGGCCGGGACGGGACACAGACCCATCGACCTACCGGACGAGGATGCTCGCCACAAACGATGGTCGGGCGCTGTGTCGCATCGCCATAACCAAATGGGCGAAGCGATTTGCCCCTCCAAATGAACTTTCCGGGTTAAATCCCTGTTATGCAATACCTC
>JBJXFN010000093.1:0-15544 GCA_046155535.1 Burkholderiales bacterium | reverse complement strand
TGTAGTTGGCGCTGGGGCGAATGATCTTGCCGTCCTGGCGCTGTTCGATCACATGCGCCGCCCAGCCGGACGCGCGGCTGATGACAAAGATCGGCGTAAACATCGCGGTGGGCACCCCCATCATGTGGTAGCTGGTGGCGCTGTACCAGTCCAGATTGGGGAACATTTTCTTCTCGCGCCACATGACCTCTTCGACGCGCGCGGAAATATCGAACAGTTTCATGTCGCCGGCGTCGCGGGAAAGCCTGCGCGCGACTTCCTTGATCACCTGATTGCGCGGGTCGGCGATGGTGTACACCGGATGGCCGAAGCCGATGATGATCTGTTTCTCGGCAATGCGCTTGACGACGTCGGCCTCGGCATCATTGGGGTTTTCGTAGCGGCCGATGGTGTCGAAGGCAAACTCGTTCGCCCCGCCGTGTTTCGGGCCTTTGAGGGCGCCGATGGCGCCGCCCACCGCCGAATACATGTCCGCACCGGTGCCGGCGATGACGCGGGCGGCGAATGTGGAGGCATTGAACTCGTGTTCCGCATACAGGATCAGCGAGGTATGCATGGCCCGTTCCCAGAGGGCTGACGGTTTCCTGCCATGCAACAGGTGCAGGAAATGCCCGCCGATCGAATCGTCGTCAGTCTCGACTTCGATGCGCCGACCGGAATGGGAGAAGTGATACCAATAGACCAGCATCGACCCGAAGCTGGCCATCATCCGGTCCGCGATATCGCGAGCCACGGAGAGTTTGTGGTCCTGAGGTTCCGGAAGCACCGAGCCGAGCGCGGAGCAGCCGGTGCGCAACACGTCCATCGGGTGGGTGTTGGCCGGGATGCATTCCAGAATATCCTGGACCGCCGCGGGCAGGCCGCGCAGCGTGGCCAGTTTGCGTTTGTAGGCCGCCAGTTCGGCAACGTTGGGCAGCTTCCCATGCACCAGCAGGTAGGCGATCTCCTCGAATTCGGCCTTCTCGGCGAAATCCAGGATGTCGTAACCGCGGTAGTGCAGATCATTGCCAGTGCGCCCGACGGTGCACAGGGCCGTGTTGCCGGCTGGCACGCCCGACAAGGCGACCGATTTCTTGGGTTTTGGCGTGACGGCTGCGACGGTTTCGCTCATTTCTGTTTTCCTCTTGCGAACAGTTCATCAAGTTTGTTTTCGTAATCGTGGTAGCCGAGATATTTGTACAGATCGGCGCGGGTCTGCATGATCGGGATCAGGTTTTTCTGTGTACCCTCGGCGCGAATGGTTTGGTACACCTTGAGCGCCGCGGCGTTCATTGCCCGATAGGCCGAACAGCAGTACAGAACGATGTCCACGTCCGCGGAGCCCAGCTCGGCCCTGCTGAACAACGGTGTCTGCCCGAATTCGGTGATGTTGGCGAGGATCGGCACCTTCACCGCACTGCGGAATTTCCGATACATCGATAAGTCCGTCATGGCTTCGGGGAAAATCATGTCTGCCCCGGCTTCCACGTAGGCGCAGGCGCGCTCGATGGCAGCGTCCAGACCTTCGACTGCCAGGGCGTCGGTGCGCGCCATGATGACGAAATCCGGGTCGATGCGTGCGTCGACCGCGGCCTTCACACGGTCAACCATTTCCTCGCGGGTGACAACTTCCTTGCCAGGGCGATGCCCGCAGCGTTTTGCGCCGACCTGGTCTTCCATGTGTACGGCGCCGGCCCCCGCCTTGATCATGGCGCGGATGGTGCGGGCAATGTTGAAAGCGCTGCCCCAGCCTGTGTCGATGTCCACTAGCAGCGGTAACGTGGTGACTTCGGTGATGCGACGCACGTCGGTCAACACGTCGTCCAGAGCGCTGATGCCCAGGTCCGGCATGCCCAGCGAGTTCGCGGCCAGTCCGCCGCCCGACAAATACAAGGCTTTGTAGCCAGTGGCTTCCGCCATGCGCGCGGTATAGGCGTTAATGGCGCCGATGACCTGCAACGGTCTTTCCGTTTCCACGGCAGATCTGAATTTCTTTCCTGAGGAGTGAGGCATCGTCCTGCTTTCTAAAAAAGTATTTTTGCCATCGCAATCACGGAATAGACGCCAAATATAAGTCGAGGCGCAAATTTACCGTAAACGACGTACGTGGGACAAAGGTTCTTCGGAGTTTGGCGGTATGTTTCTGCCCATTGTGAGTGCTACCTGGGATCGTTCCGGGGGAAAAACGCCTGCGTAGCGGTGTCCGGCAGGGACACGCCGGTGGCGTGCGCGCGTTTGGTCAATTCCCAGAACAGGCGGTAGCTCGCGCGATCATGCATTTCGCCGCGGTAGGACACCGGCCCCCAGTTTGCCGCCTGCGCGGCCAGAAGGATTTCCGCGGCACGCGTGGCGCCTTCCTGTCCGGGTTGCATGGCGGCGACAATCGGCCGGATCTGGGCCGGATGAATGCTGTACATGCGCAGGTAGCCGTATTCATTCCGCGCCTTCGCAGCGTCTGCGCCGGCTGCCGTTGGATCGTCGAGAATCAGGCTGGGATTGTGGGTCGGGATGAGGCCATTGGCCAGCGCTGCGGCGGCGATTTCGGTTCGTGCGCGATTCACCAGGCGGTGCACGAACTGGCCCGGTGTGCGCATGGCAGTGTGGTTTATTGCTCCCTGGTGGTCGGAAACAAAGTCCAGCAGTCCGAACACCAGGGCTTCCAGGCCGGGCAGGGCGGCGATCCGCTGCACGTCGCGTAGCGCGCTCTGTGTTTCGATCAGTATATGAATGGGCGGGCAGTTGGCCAGGCCAGCCGCAGTGGCGCGCAGTTGAACGAAGTCAACCGCGGCCGCAGCCTGCTCATAGGAAACCGGCTTTGCAATGGTGAGGTAGGCAATGCGGTCCCCGGCTTCGCCGATCAGGATTTCCACATCATCGCGCCAGGCGGAATGCGACGGATCGTGGATGCGTGCGCCGGCCCGGGCGCAGTGGTTATCCGCCGAGTTGATCAGTCGGGCAACCAGCCGTGCGTGGTCCGCTTCAGCGCCTGTCGGGGCGCCATCCTCGCAGTCGCATGTGACGTCGAAGACCGGCCCCAGTTCAGCTTGCAGGGCAAAAGCCTTGAGGATGAATTTTTCGTTGCCCGCGAAGTGTTCGCACCCAGGCAGCGACGGCAACGGCCGGCGGCCGCTGAACAGCACTTCCTGTGGATGACTCATTGGCGAGGCGGCAGCGCGACCTTACTTCAGCAAATGCTTGACGCCGTCGCGCTCTTCCTCGAGTTCCTTCAGGGTGGCATCCATTTTCGTGCGGCTGAAGGTGTCGATTTCGAGCCCTTTGACCCTCTGGTAATTTCCACCGGAACAGGTGACCGGTACGCCGTACATGATGCCGTCCGGAATGCCGTAGGAGCCATCGGACGGAATTCCCATGGTGACCCACTTTCCGGCGCTGCCCAGCACCCAGTCGCGGACATGATCGATGGCCGCATTGGCGGCCGAAGCAGCCGAGGACAGGCCGCGTGCTTCAATAATTGCAGCGCCACGTTTGCCCACCGTCGGAATAAACGTCTCGCGATACCAGGTTTCATCGTTGACCACTTTGGGCGCAGGTTGCCCGCCGATGGTGGCAAAGCGGTAGTCCGGGTACATGGTCGGCGAGTGGTTGCCCCAGACGATCATTTTTTCGATGCTGTCCACGGGTTTACCGGTCTTGGTAGCAAGTTGCGACAGCGCCCGGTTGTGATCCAGGCGCAACATGGCGGTGAAGTTTTCGCGCGGCAGGGCCGGCGCGCTCTTCATGGCGATGTAAGCATTGGTGTTGGCCGGATTGCCGACCACCAGAATCTTCACGGTGCGTTTGGCAACTTCGTTCAGCGCCCGTCCCTGGCCGGTAAAAATCGCGCCATTGGCCTCCAGCAGGTCCTTGCGCTCCATCCCCTTTGAACGCGGCCTCGCACCGACCAGCAGTCCGATATCGATGTCCAGAAAGGCGACCTTGGGGTCGGAGGCAGCCACCATGCCCGCGAGAAGCGGGAAGGCGCAGTCTTCGAGTTCCATCATGACGCCCTTGAGGGCAGCCTGGGCCTTTTCATCGGGGATTTCCAGCATCTGCAGGATGACCGGCTGATCCTTGCCGAGCATCTCGCCGCCGGCAATGCGGAACAGGAGGCTGTATCCGATCTGGCCGGCGGCCCCGGTGACGGCAACACGAACGGGCGATTTCATGAATTCGGTCTCCTGGAAGTCAAGTTTCGGATTCGGTGCACGTAATCAGATGGCATGAGGCACTGCCCAGACAACTACGGTCACCAGGGCCCCGACTTTAGCGCCGACTGCTTCTTGCGGGGCGTTTTGCGCTGCGCATGATAGCCACGGGCCTCGGGCGGTGTCAAACTAGTCTTATGTCTTATAAAAGACAGCATTTTCCGTGGACGCCTGGAGGAAATCTGTGCTAAAAAAGCACCGCAACATGAAGCCCTCCACCAACGCGCCTGCGTTTCAGCCGCTATACCGGCAGATCAAGAGCCTGATCACTGAAAGTCTGGTGACGGGCGAATGGCGTCCCGGAGACCTGATCCCGAGCGAAATCGAGCTGGCCAGCCGCTTCAGCGTGAGCCAGGGCACGGTGCGCAAGGCCATCAGCGAACTGGCCGAGCAGAATTTCCTGGTTCGCCAGCAGGGCAAGGGCACGTTTGTCGCCTCGCACAGCGAGAAACCCAGCCAGTTTCCCTATCTGCGGATTACGCCGGATCGCGGTGTGCTGGAAGACCTGCGCGCCGTCCTGCTCGATTGCCGCAAGGTCAAGCTGGACGCGGCGTCGGCGCGCAAGCTCGATCTGGCGGGTGGCGCCAGCGCATTTCTGGTTACCCGGCTGCTCGGGATTGCGGGCAAGCAACCCGTTTACGAGGAAATCCGCCTGCCCGCGACGGCCTTCAAGGGGCTGTCCACCGAGACCATCGAACGCCACCATTGCATGCTCTACAGCATGTACGAATCCGAATTCGATGTCCGTATCCTGCATGTCGATGAACAAATCAAAGCAGTCAGCGCGCAGCGACCGGTGGCCGGACTGCTCGGCGTTTCATCGGGCGCACCCTTGCTGACCATCGAACGGGTGGCCTACACCTACGCCGAGCGCCCGGTGGAAATGCGCCGCAGCTATTGCGATACCCGCGAACATCATTACCGGAACAGGATTGTCTAGCCCTTCAATGCGCATTGCGTGAATTCAGGAAATCGATGATGACCAGAGATCAGCGACCCAAACACCTCGATTTGTTCCGCATCCGGCTGCCCCTGCCGGGATTCGTCTCCATCTTGCATCGCATCAGCGGCGCGGGCTTGTTTGTCTTCGCGTGGGTGCTGCTCTATCTCTTTCAGGAAAGTCTGCGTTCCCCCGAGGCGCATTCACACGTCAGGGAACTTGCCAGCCACTGGACGATGAAGCTGTTCCTGACCGGGATGTTGTGGGCGTTCCTGCACCACTTCTTCGCCGGCATACGGTTTTTGCTGCTGGATGTGCACGTCGGCGGTGAGTTGAAGGCCGCGCGGGCATCGAGCTGGCTGGTGCTGGCCGCGAGCGTGATCCTGACCGCTGTGCTGGGAGCCTGCCTATGGTAAAGCGCGAAGTCACCGGAGCGCACTATGGTCTGATGGACTGGCTGGCTCAGCGCGTCACGGCCGTGGTCATGGCGGTTTATGTCGTGGGATTTGCCGCCCTGTGGCTGTTTTGCCCGCCGCAGGATTTTGATGCCTGGCGCGGTCTGTTTGGCGGCACTTTCATGCGCACCGCGACCATGATTTTTCTCGTGAGCCTGATCTGGCATGCCTGGATCGGCCTGCGCGACATCCTGATGGATTACATCAAACCTGCCGGCCTGCGCCTCATCCTGCACGTGCTGGTTCTGTTCACGCTGGCCATCTATACGGGCTGGTCGGTGCAGATACTTTGGAGTCTCTAGAAAAAAGATGAAGGCGATCCCGATCCGGAAATTCGATGCGGTCATTGTCGGTGCTGGCGGCGCCGGCATGCGCGCGTCTCTTCAACTTGCCGAGGCCGGTTACAAGGTGGCGGTTTTGTCCAAGGTGTTTCCCACCCGTTCGCACACGGTGGCTGCCCAGGGCGGCATTGGCGCCGCCCTTGGAAACATGGGGGAAGACAATTGGATGTGGCACATGTTCGACACGGTAAAGGGGTCGGACTGGCTGGGCGACCAGGACGCCATTGAGTTTCTTTGCCGGGAGGCGCCAAAGGTCGTTCTGGAGCTGGAACACTTCGGTATGCCTTTCGATCGTAATGCGGACGGCAGCGTGTACCAGCGACCCTTCGGCGGCCACATGCAGAACTTCGGCGCCGGACCCGCGGTTCAGCGCTCGTGCTGCGCAGCCGATCGCACCGGTCATGCCATGCTGCATACGCTTTATCAGCGCAACGTGCGGGCCAATACCCATTTTTTTGTGGAATGGATGGCGTTGGATCTGATCCGGGATGCTGCCGGCCAGGTGGTGGGCGTGACCGCGATGGAAATGGAAACCGGCGAGGTGTATGTCCTGCATGCCAAAGCCGTGTTGTTTGCCACCGGCGGAGCAGGGCGCATCTACTCCGCCAGTACCAATGCCTTTATCAATACCGGCGATGGCCTGGGCATGGCGGCGCGCGCCGGAATTCCGCTCGAAGACATGGAGTTCTGGCAGTTTCACCCGACCGGCGTGGCGGGTGCCGGGGTGCTCATTACCGAAGGGGTGCGCGGCGAAGGCGGTTACCTGCTCAACAAGAATGGCGAGCGCTTCATGGAGCGTTACGCGCCGAATGCCAAGGATCTGGCCAGCCGGGATGTCGTCTCACGCGCGATGGCCACGGAGATCAAGGAGGGCCGGGGATGCGGACCCGACGCGGATTATGTGCTGCTCAAACTGGATCACCTGGGCGTTGATCTCATCGAGTCAAAATTGCCGGGTATTCGGGAAATTGCCAAAAAATTTGCCAACGTGGATCCGGTGCGTGAGCCGATTCCCGTGGTGCCGACCTGTCATTACCAGATGGGAGGCATTCCCACGAATTATCGTGGCGAAGTGGTGGCGCCGGCACAGGGCAACCCGGAGGCGGTGGTGCCCGGGTTTTATGCGGCAGGCGAGTGCGCTTGCGCCTCGGTGCATGGCGCCAATCGCCTGGGCACCAACTCGCTTACCGATCTGCTGGTATTTGGCAAGGCGTCGGGCGACACCATGATCCGGTTTCTCGCTGAAAACCCGACGCACAAGGAGTTGCCAGTCGATGCGGCCGATCGCTCGCGCGCACGCCTGGCCCGGCTTGACGGGCAGACGGGTGGCGAAAACGTTCACGAAGTGGGCGCCGAAATGCGCCGCATCATGCAGGCACATTGCGGCGTGTTTCGCTTCCCGGATCTGCTCGCTGACGGCGTGGCAAAAATTCAGGCGGTCGCGCAGCGAGTGGCGCGAACCATGATCCGGGACAAGAGCCGGGTGTTCAATACGGCGCGGGTCGAGGCACTGGAGCTGGACAACCTGATCGAAGTGGCGGTTTCCACGCTGGTATCTGCGCATGCGCGCAAAGAGAGTCGCGGTGCACATGACCGCTCCGACTTTCCCAAACGCGACGACGCCGGCTGGCTCAGGCACTCGCTCTGGTTCAAGGAGGGCAACCGGCTCGATTACAAGCCGGTCCACATGAAGCCGCTTACCGCCGAGCCCATCGAACCCAAAATCCGCGCCTATTAGGCGTAACCAGGGAATCTTTCGCGCAACTGACAAGGCTATCTCATGAAATTCAGCATCTACCGGTTCGATCCGGACAAGGACACCAAACCGTCGATGAAGGAATACGACATCCAGCTGCAGGAAAGCGACAGAATGCTGCTGGATGCCCTGATCCGCATCAAGGCGGAAGACGATTCCTTGTCCCTGCGACGTTCCTGTCGCGAAGGTGTCTGTGGATCGGATGCGATGAACATCAATGGCAAAAATGGTCTGGCTTGCATCACCCGGCTTGCCGATTTGAAGGAGCCGGTCGTTTTGCGGCCCCTGCCTGGATTGCCGGTGATCCGCGATTTGATTGTGGACATGACGCAGTTCTTCAAGCAGTACCACTCCGTCAAGCCCTACCTGGTTAATACGGAGCCCGTGCCGGAGAAAGAACGCAAACAGTCACCGGAGGAACGCGCGCAGCTTGACGGCTTGTATGAATGCATCCTTTGCGCGTGTTGCTCCACTGCTTGTCCGTCCTTTTGGTGGAACCCGGACAAATTCGTCGGGCCGGCCGGACTGCTTCAGGCTTACAGGTTTCTTGCCGATAGTCGTGATCAGGCCACTGGCGAACGTCTGGACAACCTGGAAGATCCTTATCGGTTGTTCCGCTGCCATTCGATCATGAATTGTGTGGATGTCTGCCCCAAAGGCCTGAACCCCACCCGAGCGATCGGCAAGATCAAGGACCTCATGGTCAAGCGAGCGGTCTGAACGGGGATGGCCGACCTCGACAGGATACGTTGGCGTTGCCGGCGAGGATTGCTGGAACTGGATCTGGTGCTATCGAAATTCCTAGAAGAGCGTTTCGATTCCTTGACGGACATACAAAAAGAGAAATTTGTACAATTAATCAACAACTCAGATAACGATCTTTGGGATTTAATTTCAAAGCGAAAATCCGTCGTCAATCATGAGTTTCAGGAAATCATCGAAATATTACAGTAGAGGTTTCGAAGAATTCTAAAGAGTTAAGTAAAGTGATAAACTCAACCCGTTAATTGGTAAAGATAATAGGGTGCAGAAAATGGACAAAAACCGTAGCGCGACGATGGCATTCAGTGACGGCAGTCCCCCGGTTGAGTTTCCGATCCTGGCGGGAACCGTGGGCCCAGATGTGGTGGACATTCGTGCGCTGCTCGGAAAAACCGGCAAGTTCACTTACGACCCGGGTTTTCTGTCCACCGCCAGTTGCCGCTCTGCCATCACTTACATTGATGGCGATGAAGGCGTATTGCTTTATCGCGGTTACCCCATCGAGCAGCTCGCCGAGCAATGCGACTTTCTCGAGGTGTGTTACCTGTTGATGAAGGGCGAATTGCCGAACCAGAAAGCGCGCGCGGATTTCGTCAATACTGTGACGCGACATACCATGGTGCACGAGCAACTGGCGAGATTCTTCACGGGATTTCGACGCGACTCGCACCCGATGGCGGTCTTGGTCGGGACGGTGGGCGCATTGTCGGCCTTCTATCACGATTCGTTGGACCTGAACGACCCTGCGCACCGCGAAATCTCGGCATTCCGGCTGATTGCCAAAATGCCGACCATCGTGGCCATGGCTTACAAGTATTCGATCGGGCAACCTTTTGTCTATCCGCTGAATTCGCTGTCCTACACTGCCAATTTCATGCGCATGATGTTTGCCGTGCCGGCCGAGGACTACAAGGTCAATCCGGTGCTGGTCAAGGCGCTCGATCGGATTTTCATCCTGCACGCAGATCACGAGCAGAACGCCTCGACCTCGACCGTGCGCCTGGCAGGATCCTCGGGCGCCAATCCCTTTGCCTGTATTGCCTCCGGCATTGCCTGCCTCTGGGGCCCGGCACATGGCGGCGCGAACGAGGCGGCGCTGAACATGCTCGAGGAAATCGGTGACGTGTCCAAAATCGGCGAGTTCATCACCAAGGTCAAGGACAAGAATTCCGGCGTGAAACTGATGGGCTTCGGCCACCGCGTCTACAAGAATTACGACCCGAGGGCCAAATTGATGCGCGAGACCTGCCACGAAGTGCTTGGGGAACTGGGTCTGCAGAAAGACCGGATCTTCAAACTGGCGATGGCGCTGGAGAAAATCGCTCTGGAGGACGACTATTTCGTCAGTCGCAAACTTTATCCAAACGTCGATTTTTATTCGGGCATCGTGCAGCGCGCGCTGGGCATCCCGGTGTCCATGTTTACCTGCATCTTTGCCTTGGCCAGAACGGTGGGCTGGATCGCACAGTGGAACGAAATGATTGCCGATCCGGAGCAAAAAATCGGCCGACCCCGCCAGTTGTACACGGGGGCTTCGCGACGCGATGTGCCGCCGATTGCCACACGCTGAGAAAGGACACCAGATGGCGCGGACGCAAGGCACCCGGTCCCGCCTTATCACCACTGCCATGCATTCAGAAGGAACACGTCCATGATGAAGGAACTCGTCGGGAGTTCTTACCTGTTCGGCGGCAATGCGCCGTTCATCGAGGAACAATATGAGGCCTATCTCCTCGATCCGGAATCGGTCACGCCGGAATGGCGGCGTTACTTCGACCAGATGCAACAGGCCCCGGGGGCGGCGCGGGACGTTGCGCACGCGCCAATCATTCAGTCTTTTGCCCAACGGGCCAAACGTCGCCCGTCCGGCAAGCCGGCGCCCGCCGCGGCCGGGCTGGACCGCAAACAGGTATCGGTCATCCAGTTGGTGGCCGAGTACCGTTTCCGCGGCGTGTTTCTGGCCGATATCGACCCGCTCAAGCGCCAGGAAGCAGCGCAGATCGTCGAACTCGAACCCGCCTATTACGATCTGTCGGATGCCGACATGGACACCGTGTTCAACACGGGTTCCTTTATCGGCCCGGAGCAGGCCAGCCTGCGCGAGATCATCCAGGCACTGCGAGAGACTTACTGCGGCACCCTGGGCGTCGAATACATGTACCTGAGCAATCGCGCCGAGAAGCGCTGGATACAGGAGCGCATCGAGCCGATCCGCTCGAAACCCAGTTTCGCGCCGGACTATAAACGGCATATTCTGGAGCGGCTCACCGCAGCCGAGGGCCTTGAGCGCTACCTTCACACTCGTTACGTCGGACAAAAACGCTTTTCACTGGAAGGCGGAGACACGCTGATTCCGATGCTGGACAACCTGTTGCAGCGTGCCGGGGCCGCCGGCGTGCAGGAACTGGTCATTGGCATGGCGCACCGCGGACGCCTGAACGTGCTGGTGAATACCCTGGGCAAGATGCCTAAGGATCTGTTCTCCGAATTCGAAGGAAAACACGCCGATGTCCTGCAAGCGGGTGACGTGAAATACCACCAGGGATTCTCCTCCGACATCAATACGCCGGGCGGGCCGATGCACCTCACGCTGGCCTTCAACCCCTCCCACCTGGAAATCGTCAACCCGGTGGTCGAAGGTTCCGTACGTGCCCGCCAGCACCGCCGCAAGGATCGTGACGGCATGGAAGTGCTGCCGGTGCTGATTCACGGGGATGCAGCTTTCGCCGGGCAGGGCGTGGTGATGGAGACGCTGAATCTCTCGCAGACCCGCGGTTACGGTACCGGCGGAACAGTGCACATCGTGGTGAACAACCAGATTGGATTCACCACCTCCGATCCGCGTGACAGCCGCTCGACGCTGTACTGCACGGACGTGGCCAAAATGATCGAAGCGCCGATTTTCCATGTAAACGGCGATGATCCGGAAACCGCGGTGATGGCCATTGAAATGGCACTCGATTACCGGATGCAATTCAAGAAAGACGTGGTGGTAGACCTGGTGTGCTTCCGCAAGCTCGGGCACAACGAGCAGGATGAACCCATGGTCACCCAGCCGCTCATGTACAAGACCATCAATCGCCATCCGGGAACGCGCAAGCTCTACGCCGACAAGCTGGTTGCGCAGGGCACGTTGGCGGCGGATGAGGCGGACAAATTGGCGGCCACTTATCGGCAGGCGCTCGAAGGGGGCTATCACACCAATCGCACCATCCTGTCGAACTTCAAGCCTCCATTCGCGGTGGATTGGTCCAAATTCAACAACACCCGCTGGAACGAAAAGGACGACACCACGCTGCCGCTGGCGGAATTGCAATTGTTGGCCGAAAAACTGACCACGATTCCGGCGGATTTCAAATTGCACCCGCGGGTGGAAAAAATCATCGCCGACCGGCGGCTGATGGGGCAGGGGAAAATGCCGGTCGATTGGGGTATGGCCGAAAACCTCGCCTATGCGTCCCTGCTCAAGGACGGCTTTTCGATCCGCCTCTCGGGGCAGGATATCGGGCGCGGGACGTTTTTCCACCGCCATGCTGTCTTGCATGACCAGAACCGCGAAAAATGGGACTCCGGCACGCATATTCCGTTGCGCCACATCTCGCCGAACCAGGGTGATTTTGTGGTGATCGACTCCGTGTTGTCCGAAGAGGCGGTTCTGGGATTTGAATACGGATACTCCACATCGGAACCCAACGAACTGGTGGTGTGGGAAGCACAGTTTGGCGATTTCGCCAACGGCGCACAGGTGGTGATCGACCAGTTTATTGCCGCCGGCGAGGTGAAATGGGGCCGCATCTGCGGTCTTGTCATGCTGCTGCCGCACGGTTACGAGGGCCAGGGCCCGGAACACTCTTCCGCGCGTCTGGAGCGTTTCCTCCAGCTTTGCGCGGACTACAACATCCAGGTCTGCGTCCCGGCCACGCCAGTGCAGATGTTTTTTCTCCTGCGGCGGCAGATGATCCGTCCCTATCGCAAGCCACTGATCATCATGTCGCCAAAGAGCCTGCTGCGGCACAAGGAATCGGTTTCGCCGCTGGAAGAGTTTGCGGAGAGCAAGTTCAAGCCTGTCAATGCAGACTGGGATCAGCAGTTGCACCCGGAGAACGTGAAACGGGTGATTTTCTGCAGCGGCAAGGTATTTTTCGACCTGATGACGGCGCGCAAGGCGCAAGCTGATACCACCACTGCAATCGTGCGCATTGCGCAGCTGTATCCCTTTCCGCACGACGACTTTCAGGCGCAGATCAACTTGTATGCCAATGCGCGGGAAATCGTCTGGTGCCAGGAGGAACCTGGCAATCAGGGAGCCTGGCACCGGATTCAGCATTACCTGTTGCGCCATATGCGTCCCGATCAGGTGCTCGCCTATGCCATGAGGGCGTCGTCGGCATCGCCGGCCGTGGGATATGCCTCCCTGCATAGCGAACAGCAGAAACAAGTGGTGTCTGCCGCCTTCGGGCCGATTACCGACAACGTGGTCATCCCCTTGCAAGGCAGTGCAAGAGGCGCCGCGAACCCGCGCCACGCCGACTGATTCCACGCACAGGTGACTTATGTTCATTGAAGTCAAAGTTCCGCAACTTTCCGAATCCGTGGCCGAGGCCACGCTGCTGGCCTGGCACAAGAAACTGGGCGAACCGGTGCGACGCGACGAGAACCTGATCGACATCGAAACCGACAAGGTGGTGCTCGAACTGCCGGCACCGGCGGACGGGGTGCTGACAAAGATCGTGAAAACCGATGGCGAAATCGTCGTGGCAGGCGAAGTGATCGCCACGATAGACACCGAAGGCAAAGCGACTTCCGTAGCGGCGCCTCCCGCTGCGGCCACAACAAAATCGGCAAACAAACCGGCGGCTGCCATGGCGGCGCCGGCTTTGATGCCGGCGGCGCGCAAGATGGTCGTCGAAAACAATCTGGATGTTTCGCAAATCGCCGGCAGCGGTCGTGGTGGCCGGGTCACCAAGGAAGATGTGCAGGCCAAACTCGATTCTCCGAAACCGGCGCCCAAACCGGCACCGGCACTTGCACCAGTGCCAGCCAGAGTGGACGCCGCGCCGGGCGATCGTCCGGAACAGCGCGTGCCGATGTCGAGGCTGCGCCAGAGAGTCGCGGCGCGGCTGGTGGAATCCCAGTCTACGGCGGCAATCCTGACCACCTTCAACGAAGTGAACATGCAGCCGGTCATGGATCTGCGCAACCGGTACAAGGACAAATTCGAAAAAGAACACGGCACCAAGCTCGGCTTCATGTCGTTTTTTGTCCGGGCGGCGGTGCATGGCCTGAAAAAATATCCGGTGGTCAATGCGTCCGTTGACGGTAACGACATCGTCTATCACGGCTATTTCGACATCGGGATTGCAGTGGGCAGCCCGCGCGGGCTGGTGGTGCCGATTCTGCGTGACTGCGACCAGCTTTCGTTTGCCGACATCGAAAACCGCATTGCTGATTTCGGCAAGCGTGCGCAGGATGGCAAGCTGACGATGGACGAATTGACCGGCGGCACGTTCTCGATATCCAACGGCGGCGTATTCGGATCGATGTTGTCCACCCCGATCATCAATCCACCCCAGAGCGCCATCCTGGGCGTCCATGCCACCAAGGAAAGGCCGGTCGTGGAAAACGGCCAGGTGGTGGTGCGGCCGATGAACTATCTGGCTGTGTCCTACGATCACCGCATCATCGACGGGCGCGAGGCAGTTCTGTTTCTGGTGGCAATCAAGGAAGCACTGGAAGACCCGGCGCGTCTGCTCCTGGAACTTTAAGACTTTTTCACCACAGAGGCACGGAGACAACCGGAAATGCGTTTGCAGGATTTCATCGCGATGCAAATCCTTGCAAGCCGGTGTTTCCGGGATGCTCACGGACCATATGGCAAAAACTTTTGACGTTGCGGTCATAGGCGCCGGGCCGGGCGGTTACACCGCTGCGATCCGCGCCGCCCAATTGGGCTTCAACACCGTCTGCATAGATGACTTCCGGAATGCCGCCGGCAAGCCCAGCCTCGGTGGAACCTGCCTGAACGTCGGGTGCATTCCCTCCAAGGCTTTGCTGGAATCCTCTGAGAATTACGAACGTGTCCTGCACAAATTTGCCGACCATGGCATTCGTGCCAGGGATGTTACGCTGGATGTGGCGACGATGCTGGCGCGCAAGGACAAGATCGTGGACACCTTTACCGGCGGCATCGGTCTGTTGTTTCGCAAGAACAAAGTCGCTGCCATGCACGGCCGTGGCCGGCTCGCCGGGAAGGGCAACGGATATCGCATCCAGGTGACCGATGGCGACAAGTCCGAGGAGATTGAATCCACGCACGTGATCATTGCAACCGGATCGCTGCCGAGGCCGCTGCCCATGGCGCCAGTGGACGGAGACAGGATCCTGGACAACGCGGGCGCCTTGTCGCTCACGGAAGTGCCGAAGAGTCTCGGCGTCATTGGCGCCGGCGTGATCGGGCTGGAAATGGGCAGCGTCTGGAAACGGCTGGGTGCCCAGGTGACCGTCCTGGAAGCGCTGCCCAGTTTCCTGCAAGCGGCCGACGAGCAGATTGCAAAAGAGGCATTGCGGATTTTCACCAAACAGGTCGGACTGGATATCCGGCTGGGCGTAAAAATCCAGTCGGTGAAAACCACCAGGAAATCGGTGTCCCTGCAGTTCTCCGATGCGGGCGGAGACCATAAGGCCGAGTTTGACCGCTTGATCGTCGCGGTTGGCAGAATTCCCAACACTGCGGGACTCGGACTGGAAGCCATCGGGGTGAAGCTGGATGCCCGCGGGCAGATTGAGGTCGATCCGCTGTGCCGGACCAGCGCGGAGAACGTCTATGCCATCGGCGATGTCGTGCGCGGGCCGATGCTGGCGCATAAATCTTCGGAAGAGGGCGTGGCTGTGGCGGAAATGATCGCCGGGCAGTCGCCACATGTGAATCTGGATACGGTGCCCTGGGTCATTTACACGTCGCCGGAAATTGCCTGGGTCGGCAAGACCGAGCAGGCACTGAAATCCGAAGGCGTTACCTACCGAGCTGGGCAATTTCCCTTCAGCGTCAACGGACGGGCGCGTGCAATCGGCGAAACCGCCGGATTCGTGAAAATGCTCGCGGATGC
>JBJXFN010000091.1:0-2528 GCA_046155535.1 Burkholderiales bacterium | reverse complement strand
GGGAGCTTTTGTATGACTACGGCGGCGGCTCGGCGAGTGGGCGACCCTTGCGAGCAGTGCAGGTCGGCGGTCCGCTGGGCGCTTTCATGCCCGAATCGCAATTCGACACGCCGCTGGATTACGAGGCGTTCGCCGCAATCGGTGCCATGGTCGGTCACGGTGGTATCGTCGCTTTCGACGACAGCGTGGACATGGCGGCCATGGCGCGTTATGCGATGGAATTCTGCGCCATTGAGTCCTGCGGTAAATGCACCCCCTGCCGGATTGGTTCCACTCGCGGGGTCGAAGTGATCGACCGTATCGTTCGGGGCGAGGAGCGCGAAAAAAACCTCGGACTGCTGGACGACTTGTGCGACACCATGATCAACGGTTCCCTTTGCGCGCTGGGCGGGCTGACCCCCTACCCGGTGCAAAGTGCATTGAAGTATTTCCCGAATGACTTCGGCATCGCGCCAAGACGAAAGATTGCGTAGACGCAGTCGTTAAAGACAGAGCAAGGAGGCTTCCATCATGTCCATGACCCAGTGGTTATCCCTGAATACCGTCGATCGTGGCACGCCGACACGCGTGTCGGAAAAACTCTTGACGCTGGAAATCGACGGCGTGGAAATCTCGGTGCCGGAAGGCACCTCGCTGATGGCCGCCGCGGTCGAGGCGGGCGTGAAGATTCCCAAACTGTGCGCGACAGACAGCCTGGAAGCCTTCGGTTCCTGCCGGCTATGTTTGGTGGAAATCGAGGGTCGCAAAGGTTACCCGGCCTCCTGCACTACGCTCGCCGCCGCAGGCATGAAGGTGCGCACCCAGACGCCGAAACTCGCCGACCTGCGGCGCAATGTGATGGAGCTCTACATCTCCGACCATCCGCTGGATTGCCTGACCTGTCCGGCGAACGGCAACTGCGAATTGCAGGACATGGCCGGCGTGGTGGGCCTGCGCGAAGTGCGCTACGGCTACGACGGTGCCAACCATCTGAAGGCCGAGATCGATACCTCAAATCCCTATTTTCAGTTCGATCCCAGCAAGTGCATCGTCTGCTCGCGCTGCGTGCGCGCCTGCGAGGAAACGCAGGGCACCTTTGCACTGACCATCGACGGCCGGGGCTTTGCCTCCATGGTTTCCCCGGGTGAGAGCCAGCCCTTCATGGATTCCGAGTGTGTGTCCTGCGGTGCCTGCGTGCAGGCCTGCCCGACGGCGACACTGATGGAAAAATCCGTGGTCGCCAAGGGACAGGCCGACCACAGTGCTGTCACCACCTGCGCCTACTGCGGCGTGGGCTGTTCCTTCCGCGCGGAAATGAAGGGCACGGAACTTGTGCGCATGGTGCCCAACAAGGACGGCAAGGCCAATCGCGGGCATTCCTGCGTCAAGGGTCGTTTTGCTTTCGGATACGCCACGCATCCGGATCGCATTACCAAGCCGATGATCCGCACCAGGATCAGCGACCCGTGGAAGGAAGTTTCCTGGGACGAGGCCATCGGTTACGCGGCTTCGGAATTCAAACGCATCCAGACCAAATACGGCCGCGATTCCATCGGCGGTATCACGTCCTCGCGCTGTACCAATGAAGAAACCTACCTGGTGCAGAAGCTGGTGCGCGCGGCCTTCGGCAACAACAACGTCGATACCTGCGCCCGCGTCTGCCACTCACCAACCGGTTATGGCCTGAAGACCACGCTAGGAGAATCGGCCGGCACACAGGATTTCGATTCGGTCATGAAGGCGGACGTCATGATTGTCATCGGCGCCAACCCGACCGATGGGCATCCGGTGTTTGCCTCCCGCATGAAACGCCGGTTGATCGAGGGGGCCAGACTTATCATCGCCGATCCGCGCACCATCGACATGGTGCGCACCCCACACATAGAGGCCGATTACCACTTGCAGTTGCGCCCCGGCACCAACGTCGCACTGATCAACTCTTTGGCGCACGTCATCGTCACGGAAGGCCTTGTCAATGAAAAATTCGTTGCTGCGCGTTGCGACGTGAAGGAGTTCGACAAGTGGCGCGCCTTCATTGCCGAGCCGCGCAATTCTCCGGAGCAGATGGAAGCGGTGACGGGAGTGCCGGCGGCCAACGTGCGCGGCGCCGCGCGCTTGTATGCCACGGGCGGCAATGGCGCAATTTATTACGGGCTGGGGGTCACCGAACACAGCCAGGGCTCGACCATGGTGATGGGCATTGCCAATCTCGCCATGGCCACCGGCAATATCGGTCGCGAAGGCGTGGGCGTGAACCCGCTGCGCGGCCAGAACAATGTCCAGGGATCCTGCGACATGGGATCGTTTCCGCACGAGTTGCCGGGTTACCGCCATGTCTCCGACGACAAGACCCGCGCCCTGTTTGAGACCGAATGGAAAACCAAGCTTCTCAACGAGCCCGGCCTGCGAATTCCCAACATGTTCGATGCGGCGGTCGACGGCAGTTTCAAGGGCCTGTACATCCAGGGCGAAGACATCGCCCAGTCCGACCCGGACACCCAGCATGTCAACAAGGCCATGATGGCGCTGGAATGCGTCGTCGTGCAGGA
>JBJXFN010000087.1:0-3174 GCA_046155535.1 Burkholderiales bacterium | reverse complement strand
CCGACTACGTCAGCGGCGAAATCACCCCTGATCCCGCCGAGATCGAAGCGGCGGACTGGTTCTCTCCGGAACGCCTGCCGCAGATGCTGCCGGGGAAAATCAGCATTTCCCGGCGCCTGATCGACGCAGCACTCCTGGAAATAGCCCGGAACGACCGGTAAATCGAAAGGCGAAACTCCCTGACACGAAGGATCACGAAGGCAACACGAAGAGCCACGAAGGAAATCAAAAGCAGTTGAATGCCGGGACCGAACCACACGAAGTTATCTTCGAACTCGCTTTCCCTCGTGTCCCCTCGTTTTTCCTTCGTGATCCTTCGTGTCGAAGATTTTCGCCTTTGTGTCTGAACGATCGCAATTGAGGGAAATCATGCTGAGAATCTGGGGCCGGGACAATTCAGTAAATGTGCAAAAGCCGCTCTGGCTGTGCGAAGAACTCGGGCTCGCGTATGAACGCATCGACGCCGGCCTCGATTTCGGCGTGGTCAACACGCCGCAGTACCGCAACCTCAATCCGAACGGCCTGGTGCCCACCATCGAAGACGAGGGCTTCGTGCTCTGGGAGTCGAACACGATCGTGCGCTACCTTGCCGCGAAACATTCACCGGGCAGCTGGTGGCCGGAAGACCTGCGGGTTCGCGCCGAAGCCGATCGCTGGATGGACTGGATGAACACCACCTTCTGGCCGGCGTTCCGGCCGCTCTTCTGGAATCTGGTGCGCACGGCGCCCGACAAGCGCGACACCAAGGCCATGGACGAGTCGCTCGCGAAATCGTTGGAAATTCTCGGTTTCCTGGATGCGCATCTCCGGCATCGCGCCTACATCGCGGGCGACGCGCCGTCGATGGGCGACATCCCGATGGGCTGCGCAATCTGGCGCTGGATGTCGATTCCGATCGAACGCCCGCCACTGCCCGAACTGCAACGCTGGTTCGAATTGCTGTGCGCGCGACCCGCCTACCGGAAGGTGGTGATGCAGCCGATTTCCTGAATTTTTCGGCCGTGCCGAACCGGGGCGGATAAAATTTGTCCGAGCCAGGGAGCAGGGCACCTGGCGCGAGCTGTGTCACCTGCCCCTGAATTTTTCAGATCGACCTCCAGGAGTCACTTACCATGTATTCGAAATTTCGTCGTGTTGCCTGCGCGCTCTTCGCAGCCGGGTGCCTGAGCGTCCCCCTGCCTTCGCAGGCGAATTTTGTCTCGCTCGGCCATGTGGACCTTTCATTCTACGAAGTCACCGCAAGCGTGATACAGCAGGTGATGGAGCGCATTGGCTACAACGTGGCGGTCAAAAAGGGCAGCCACAGCGAAATCTACCCGATGCTCGCCCGCGGAGAAGTCGATTTGTTCGTCGCCGCCTGGCTGCCGCACGCGCACGCAAAATACTGGGAGGAACACAAGGACAAGACGGTGAAAGTCACCGCGCTCTACGAAGACGCGCGCCTGTTCTGGTCCGTGCCCGACTATGTGCCGGCATCCGAGGTGAGCTCGGTTGCCGATCTCCTGAAACCGGACGTCGCGCAGAAGATGCAGAAGGTCATCCGCGGCACCCGCCCGGACTCCGGATTGATGATGGGGTCCCAGAAGATTTTCGAAGAATACGGACTTTCCGGCTCCGGATATGAACTCGCTCCGGGGAAGCCCGCCGACTGGATCAGCTATTTCAACGAGAATATTGCAGCGCAACGCTGGTTTGTCATGCCGCTGTGGCAACCGCAGTTTCTGAACCGTGTGCACAAGATGCGCGTACTGCAGGAACCAAAAAAGATATTTGGCGGCCCGGACACCGCGTGGCTGGTTGCGAACAAAGACTCGAAGGAAAAGATTGGCAAACTGGCGTGGGGAGTGCTAGAGCGCATTTCCTTTTCGATCAAGCAGGTGACTGAGCTCGACCATGCAGTCAATGTACGCGGGGTCTCTCCGCGCGACGCTGCGCGCCACTTCCTCGCTATGTATCCGGACACCGTCGGTTACTGGGTGGGCGGCACTCTCAACGAGTAATTCGTTCTGTCTGGTGGCACCGGTGGTCCCCAGTACCGGCGATGTGCGTTGCAATAGATTTCTCCTCGACAAAGCGCCTGCTGACACACATTTGACAGGGGCCGATACGCGGGAGTAGTTTCACTCGTGTCAGGTGCCTCGTCCGCCCCCGGGCGTCATGTCCGGGACGTGCCTGATCTTCGCGGCGGAGACAGCAGTCCGGACAGCTTTGATAACTTCAAAAAAGAGGGGGAGTGGAAATGGAATTTGACATCCTGCGGAATTTCAAAGGCCTGAAGGATTACCTCACGGACCCGTTTAACGGCGACGAAGTGGGCACGTCCTTGTTCATGACGGGCAACATGGGTCCCAAAATCACGGACAAGATGGACGGTTATGCCAAGAAGGCCGGCATGTCCAGGCGCAATTTCATCAAGTCTTCCGTGGGCTTTTCGGCCGCGATGGCGGCGGCCAACGAAGTCACCGGCATGAAGTTCTTCGAAGTCGGCTCCGCGGAAGCTGCGGACCTCGACGCGAAGAAGGAAGCGGTGCAGATCGCGCGCGCCAGCAGTGATTTCATCGTCGATGTGCACACCCACGTCTGCACCCGGCCCGGCCACTACCAGCTCGGCGTCAACACCACCGAGCGCGGCATGTGGTTCGTGCAGTTGCTGGACGATCTGGGCAAGGCCTTCGGCATGGTGAACGGCACGAAGGACATGAACGTCGAGAACTACGGCAAGCTCATCCTGCAGGAGAGCGACACCACGGTCGGCGTGTTCAACCCCTTTGGTTTCCGCGAGGATTACGGCGGCCAGGACATGATCCCGATGGAGTACCAGGTCGGGGTGCGCGACAAGTGGCCGAAGTCCACTCTCATGCTGGCCGGCGGCCTTACGCCGAACCAGGGCCTGAGCCAGACCCTCGACCGCCTGACGATGTATGTCGAGAAGTACAAGATCTCCGGTCTCAAGCTCTACACTTTCGACTCCACCAAGAAGAAGGGCTGGTGGTTCGACGACGAGAAGCAGGCTTACCCGATCTGGGAAAAGTGCCGCAAGCTCGGCGTCAAGAACATCGGCTGCCACAAGGGCATTCCGTTCGGCCAGTTCTACGCGCGGTATGCCCACGCGGAAGACTTCGACGCCGCAGCGGATGACTTCCTCGACCTGAACTTCATTGCCTACCACTCCGC
>JBJXFN010000079.1:0-15353 GCA_046155535.1 Burkholderiales bacterium | reverse complement strand
GATGATGATGTCCATGGCAGTGGTCGGCCTGTTCTGGCAACTGCTTTACAGCCCCTCGTGGGGGATCATCAACTATGCGCTGGGCCTGGAGGACTTCGAATGGCTGTCCGATCCCGATGTTGCGCTCTATGCAGTGGCGCTCACCGACATCTGGATGTGGTCGCCGTTCGTGATGCTGTTGTCGCTCGCAGGGCTGTCCGCGATTCCGCAGCACCTTTATGAGGCCGCCGCGATCGACCGCGCCAGCCGCTGGTACACCTTTACCCGCATCACGCTGCCGCTGGTGACACCGCTGCTGCTGATCGCGATCATCTTCCGCACCATGGAGGCGTTCAAGACCTTCGACCTCGCCTTCGTCATGACCAGCATGGACACCACCGAGCTGATCGCCATCCGGCTCTACAAGATGGCCTTCCAGGAATGGCAGACCGGCAAATCCTGCGCGCTTGCCTACATCGTGCTGATCATGGTGCTCGCAATCACCAACATCTACGTGAAGTACCTCAACCAGGCGAAGGCAAGATAGTGGCGGCCGTCACTTCCAAAGGTCATCGCGTCTGGAACCGGGTGCTCATCGCGCTGGTGTTCCTGCTGGTGGTCATCTATCTGTTGCCGCTGTACTGGATCAGCTCGACCGCCTTCAAACCGCGCAGCCTGGCAACGACCGTGCCGCCGACGGTGGTGTTCCAGCCGGAAGTCACGCCGTTCGTAAAATTGTTCACCTCGCGGGTCCAGATGCGCGGCGAAGTCGAGCCCGAAATCTATGCGAAGGCGCCCTGGTACGAGAGGCGCGTATTCGATGCGGGCGAACGCATCATCAAGGATGCCGACGGCAACATTGAGAGTTCCGGCTATTGGAGCCGCTTCCTCAACAGCATCATCATCGCGGTGACCAGCACCTTCCTCGCAGTCGCGATGGGGACGCTGACCGCGTACGGTTTCTCGCGCTTCCGGATGCCCGGTGAACAGGACTGGTTGTTCTTCATCCTGTCGACCCGCATGCTGCCGCCAGTGGTCGTGGCGATCCCGATGTTCCTGATGTACCGGACCGTTGGCCTGGTGGACAGTCATATCGGCCTGATCATCCTGTACACCGCATTCAACCTGTCGTTCTCGGTCTGGCTGATGAAGGGATTCATCGACGAGATCCCGATCGAATACGAGGAAGCCGCTCTGGTGGACGGCTACACCCGCATGCAGGCCTTTTTCAAAATAGTCCTGCCGCAAGCCGCAACCGGCATTGCTGCCACCGCGGTGTTTTGCTTCATCACCGCATGGAACGAATACGCGTTCGCGCTGATGATGACCAATCGCAAGGCACAGACTGCGCCGCCTTACATCCCCTCTCAGCTTGGATCGGGCGTCACGGACTGGACGGTCATTGCGGCCGGCACCTTCCTGTTCCTGGTGCCGGTCGCGGTGTTCACCTTTCTGTTGCGCAAGCACCTGTTGCGCGGCGTGACGTTCGGGGCGATAAGGAAATGACGCGTCAGGCGAGAGGCGTGAGGCGAGTCGCCGGCGACGGATATTCCGCCACGCCGGCTCGAGCCGTTGCCAGTCACTTGTCTCCGGCCATTCGACACTGCGAAAGCGGGCGATGACATTCCGCGAATTGAGCAGCCGGGTGTTGGAACCTTTGTCCATGTACACGATGGTCTTCGGGATCGTCGCGCTTTGCCAGCCCTGGGTCGAGTTGCTGCACCGTTATGGGGTGACCATCACGCTCGCAGGCCTGGTCGGCTTCTCGGTGTTCTCCAAGATTCGGCCGCTGCCAAAGGAGGATGCGTGACGCGGCTGCGGATGGGCATGGTCGGCGGCGGACTGGACGCGATGGCGGGCGAGTTGCATCGGCGAGCCACCGCGCTCGACAGTCGCACGGACCTGGTGGCCGGCGCCCTGTCATCGACACCCGAGCGCGCGCGCGACGCGGCAAAAGCCTGGGGACTGGGGCGAGCGTACGGTACTTGGCAGGAGATGCTGGCGGCCGAGGTCAGGCTGCCGGCATCCGAACGTATCGACTTCGTTGTGGTGGCGACACCAAATCACCTGCACGTTCCGATTTCGATCGCGTTTGCTCGGGCCGGATTCCATGTCGCCTGCGACAAACCGATTGGCATCTCGCTGGCCGAGACCCGGGAACTTTGCGAAGTCGTGGCATCGACCGGCATTGTGTTCCTGCTGACCCACAACTACACCGGATATCCGCTGGTGAAGCAGGCGCGTCACATGATTGCGGGCGGAGAACTCGGCGATTTGATCAAGGTGATCGTCGACTATCCCCAAGGCTGGCTCTTGGAGCCGATGGAAAAGCAGGGGCACAAAGGCGCCGCGTGGCGATTTGATCCGTCGAAGTCCGGCCCGGGCGGCTGTCTGGCCGACATCGGGTCGCATGCGCAGCACCTGATGCACACGATCACGGGACAGGAGGTCGAGGAGCTGTGCGCGGATTTCGGTCATTTGTACGACCGCCCGATCGACGACGACATCAGTATCCTGCTGCGTTTTCGCGGTGGGGCGCGCGGCGTCCTGTTGGCTTCGCAAGTGATGGCGGGTGAGGAGGGCGGGCCCAACATCCGGGTATATGGCACACGAGGCGCGCTCGAATGGCGACAACTCGAACCCGAGTCGCTGCTGTTTCGCCAGCCCGGACATCCTGTACGCACGCTGCGCCGCGGTGAATCCTACCTATGCGACGCAGCCCGGCGTGCCAGCCGGCTGCCGCCCGGCCACCCGGAGGGTTACTACGAGGCCTTCGGCAATCTGTACCGGAACTTCGCCGACGCGATTCTCGCGCGTCGCCAGGGCACGCGCGGCGAAGAAGATTTCCCGACGGCAATCGATGGCGCAAGGACCATGGCTTTCATCGAAACCGCGGTGGCGAGCCACGCAGTCGGCGGGCAGTGGCTGCGTATGAAGGACCATGCCCACTAGCAGCCGATAATCGATCACCCACTGTTTACTGGTTACCGCTTTTTACCGTTCACCGCTTCGAAATGGCCGAGATCATACTGCGAGACGTCGAGAAATACTTCGGCGACAACTACATCATCCGCAAGCTGAACCTGGTGATTCGCGATCGCGAGTTCGTGGTTCTGCTCGGCCCTTCCGGATGCGGCAAGACCACTACCCTGCGGGCCATCGCAGGGCTGGAGGACATCGATTCCGGCGATATCCTGATCAGTGGCAAGCCGGTCCAATCCTTGCAAGCCGCCGACCGCGACATCGCCTTCGTGTTCCAGCTCTACGCCCTCTATCCGCATTTGAGCGCCTACGAGAATATCGCGTTTCCGCTGCGCGCCATGAACGAATCCAAGGAGACAGTCGACAAGCGCGTGCGCGAAGCCGCCAAGGCGCTGCGCATCGAGCACCTGCTGGGCAAGCGGCCCAGCGCGCTGTCGGGTGGCGACCTGCAACGCGTGGCGATCGGTCGCGCCCTGGTTCGCCGGCCCAAGGCGTTGCTGATGGATGAGCCGATTGGTGCGCTGGATGCCAAGCTGCGCGAAGAGATGCGCACCGAACTCAAGCGCCTGCACATCGAGAACGGCGCGACCACCGTATATGTCACGCACGATCAGGTGGAAGCGATGTCCATGGCAGACCGGATCGCGATCATGAACGAGGGCGTGTTGCAGCAGGTCGGCACGCCGAACGAGGTCTACGGCGCGCCGGCCAACCTGTTCGTGGCGCAATTCATCGGCAGCCCGATCATGAACGTGGTCAACGCCATCGCCCGTCCCGGTGACGCCAGCACCAGACTCCTGGTAGGAGAAAACGATGCCACGCTGGAATTTCCGCAAAAGCTGCACCACCTGCTGGTGGAAAAACAACATGTCGAGGATGAACTCGCCATCGGCGTGCGCCCGGAAGGCGTGCTGGTGTCACTTCAGCAGGCGCCCGGTTACGTACCAGTTGAAGCGCATATTATCGAGCCGCTCGGGCCGTTCGACATCGTCGATCTGAAGTTCGGAAGACAGATGCTGCGTGCGCGCACGCCGTCGGGCCATGTGGCCCGCGCAGGCGATGTGGTGTGGGCAAAACTCGACGAGACCCAGACGCATTTCTTCAGTACCCGTACCGGGGCATCGCTGCACATCCGGCTCTAGCGAACATGGCTCACGTCAGACTCGACAACATCAGCAAGAAATTCGGCAGCCACACCGCGCTTGCCGGACTCGACCTGGACATCGTCAGTGGTGAGTTCTTCGTATTGCTCGGTCCGACCGGCGCGGGTAAGACCTCGATACTTCGACTGATCGCCGGGTTGGACCATCCGACCGGTGGCGGCATCGCTATTGACGGCAGGGACGTTCTGGGCTGGAGTGCGGCCGAGCGCGATGTCGCGCTCGTGTTCCAGTACTACTCGCTGTACCCGCACTACACCGTGCGCCAGAATCTGGAGTTTCCGCTCAAGTCGAAGATCCGCCGCCTGTCGCAAACCGAGATCGACCAGCGGGTAGCCAAAGCGTCGAAGACGCTGCGCATCGAGCACTTGCTTGACCGCAAGACCGACCGTTTGTCCGGTGGCGAGATGCAGCGGGTGTCCATCGGGCGCGCAATCGTGCGAGAACCGAAGGTGTTCTTGATGGACGAGCCGCTGTCCAACCTGGATGCAAAGCTGCGCGAAGTCCTGCGCGCGGAACTCAAAGACCTGCAGATGAAGCTCGGCGCGACGTTCCTGTATGTCACGCACGACCAGGTGGAAGCCATGTCCATGGGCGACAAGGTCGGCGTGCTCAACCAGGGTCGAATCATCCAGGTCGACACGCCCCAGCAAATCTACAACCGGCCGCGCGATACCTTTGTCGCAGCCTTCGTGGGGTCGCCGACGATGAACCTGTATGCCGCAAAAGTAGCCGATGGGCGCGCGGTGGTCGTGCCCGGCCGCCTCGAAGTTCCGCTCGCCTCCGCAAGTCCGACTGCCGGTTGCTGGCCGGGGACGGTGACGCTCGGCGTGCGGTCTGAAGATATCGTCGTCGGTCCCGGAGAATCAGTTGCTGCAAGGGTGCATGGAGTGGAAAATCAGGGGGTCGAAAAGGTGGTGACCTTGCGGGTGGAAGACTGCCTGCTCAAGGCCACCGTGCCTGCCCGCATGGAGATCGGCATCGATGCGGCGGTGTGTTTTTCATTCAAACGGGAAAAGCTGCATTGGTTCGATACGGGCAGCGGCCTGAATTTGTTCAATAGAGAGGAGAGGAAACATGGCTAAAGTTCTGTTCAAGAACGTCAATGTACTGGATTGCACGGGCGCGCCGCCGTTTGCAGGGCAGGTGATGGTCGAGGGCAACCGGATCAAGGCGGTGGCCCCGCAGGGCACCACCATGGCAGCGGAAGGCGCTCGCGTGGTCGATGGCGGCGGGGCAACGCTGATGCCGGGCCTGGTCGAGTCCCATTCGCACATGACCTTCCTCGATACCGCGGACCTCGAAAGCCTCGGGTTCGTGCCGCACGAGGAACATATTCTTCGCTCGGTCAAGAATGCGAAGAAGATGCTCGACCAGGGATTTACCGCATGTAACAGTGCGGCGTCGGCGAAAGCGCGGCTCGACGTGGTGCTGCGAAATGCCATCAACGCCGGCGATTTTCCTGGCCCGAGAACCTTGGCCGCCAGCCCCGAACTGGCCACTACCGGCGGGCTGGGCGACGTGCGGTTGCTCCACATGAACCGTGAAACCTTTGCGATAATCTGCGACGGCGCAGACGAATTCCGCAAGACTGCGCGCGCGATGGTCCGCGAAGGCGTGGATACGCTGAAGATCAACCCGTCCGGCGACGAGTTCATCCCGCACGCCCGTGCCCATCACACGGTAATGACCGAAGACGAAATCGCTGCAGTCTGCGATGTGGGCCATGCACATGGCAAACGCCTCGCCGCGCATGCCCGCAGCGCCGATTCCGTGAAGCTCGCACTCAAGCACGGCGTCGCGGTGATCTACCACGCCACCCTGGTCGACGACGAAGCCTGTGCGGCGCTCGAAGCCGCGAAGGATTGGTGTTTCGTCGCGCCGACGCTGGGCATCAGCTACACCACGCTTAACGAAGCGTCGAAGTGGGGCGTGACAACGCAGATCGCCGAGAGCATGGGCATCCGTCGCGAACTCGACGTTGCCTGCAAGAACATGAAGGAACTGAAGCGGCGCGGTGTGCGGGTGCTGCCCGGTGGCGACTACGGCTTTGCCTGGAATCCGATCGGCACCAATGCCCGCGACATCGAACATTTCGTGAATCTGCTGGGGTTTTCGCCCATGGATGCCATCCTGTCCGCGACCAAACTGGGCGGCGAAATCATGATGGCCGGCAACGAAATGGGCCAGATCAAATCGGGGTATCTGGCCGATATGATTCTTGTCGACGGCAACCCGGTGGCAAACGTGAAGCTGTTGCAAGATGCCAGCAAACTGCTGATGATCATGAAAGACGGCCAGTTCCACAAGGAACCGCGGGTCGAGGCGCAAAGCCAGCGCCAGATTGCATAAGAAATAAAGAACAAGAAAAAACAATAAACCTTCTCAGGGAGGATGGGCGCCCGTACCCGGGCGCTTTTTTTTGTCGATCGTCATTGATCGCTGCTTATTGATGATGGCAGGGTCGGACCACGTAATTTGTTCGTCACGGATGCCCAATATACTGTCGCAGCCTTTTTATCCCCTGCGCCAACCGCTCCTCACTCGACGCAAAGCACCATCTCACGAAACCTTCCCCCTCCGGTCCGAACGCAATGCCGGGTGCCAGGCCGAGCCCTGTTTTCGCGACCAGGCCTTTGCAGAAGGCCAGGCTGTCGGTTGCGTGGGGTAGCTTGAAGAAGGCGTACATCGCGCCCGATGGGACGGAGACTTCCACTCCGGGGATCTCCTGCAGTTGCGCACACAGAAAATCCCGCGCCTTGCGAAAGCGTTGCTGGGTGCGCGTTATGACCGGGTCGCCTCGTTCGATGGCGGCGATGCCGGCGCGCTGCACGAATTCCGGCGCGCAGGATGTGTTGTACTCGATCAGCGTGCCGATGGCGGGGAGCAATTCTTGCGGCGCCAGTAGCCAGCCCAGCCGCCAGCCGGTCATCAGCCAGGATTTGGAGAACGTATTCGTGCTGACGAGCCGATCTTCGTTGTTGCCGATGTCCAGGAAGGAGGGCGCCACGACGTCGGCGTAGTAAAGGCGCTCGTACGCATCGTCCGCGAGAATCCAGATTCCGTGGCGACGACAGTGCGCGAGGATCGCGATCTGCTGCTCGCGCGTGATGGTCCAGCCGGTCGGATTATTGGGCGAGTTGATGTAGACGGCGCGGGTCGCCGGGGTCAGCGTTGCGAGCAGTTTTTCCAGATCCAGCATCCAGCCTTGCGCGGAGAACGTCAGCGGGAATGTCTCCACTTGCGCACCAAGAATCTTTGGGATTTCCACCAGGTTCGGCCACACCGGAGAAACGACCACGACGCGGTCGCCGGGGCCGACCAGCGCCTGGTTCGTCAGCATCAGCGCGGACATGCCCGAATTGGTGACCGCGATGTTGTCTGGCGCGATCGCAAACTGGCTGCCGTGCAAGCGAGCCAGGTACGCAGCGATCGTGTCGCGCAATGCCGGGATGCCGAAATTCTGCGTATAAAACGTTTCTCCCCGCTGCAGCGCCTCAATGCCGGCCTGGCGGATGAAATCGGGGGTGACTTCGTCGGGCTCGCCGAACCAGAAGGCGAGCAAATCCTTGCTTCCCATGCCCGCATTGGCGACTTCGCGGATCTTCGAACTGCGCAGGGACTGGATGGCGGAGCGGGCGGTCAGGAAGGGGAGGGTCATGGCATCGACTCACGGAAGGAGCCACATTTTCCCATGGCCGGACAAGAAAGCGAGAAAACCGACTTTTACCACGGAGGACACAGAGGACACGGAGGAAAATCCAAGAAAAAGAAAACGGGAGTCAAATGCAGGCCCGGCGTAAAAAGGGACCGCCGCTCGCAATATGTGGTTATAACGGTGGAATTTTCTGCTGCCTTTCCTCTGTGCTCTCTGTGTCCTCTGTGGCGAGAGGTCTTTTTGGAACACGTTCGCAGGATGAAAAAAAGGGCCGGCCCTTTTCGGGGCCGGCCCAAGTGGCGGGGCGATGCCGGGGAGGCTTTACCCCGCCCGCACGGGGGAATTCTCAGAATGTTTCTTTGGCGGCGGGCACAGCCATGCCGAGGCGTCGCTGCAGAATCTGGTCGCGCGAGGTCACGCTGTTGCGCAGGGCGGTCAACACCGTCCATTCATCGGCGGACGGCATCATCCTGGCGGCGACTGTTTGTTTTTCGAGCGCGGCGAACACGGTTTGGGCAAGGGAACGGGTCTGCATGGTGATCTCCTCTGTTTGTTTTTTGGGTTTACCTGCGAACTGGTTGCCATCATGTCGAGGCCGCGTGCGCAGGAAAAGCCCGCTCCCGGAGGTTGCTACCATGGAATCCTTTGGTATCGCATAATGCGACTTTGGCCCGGAACCGGAGAAACCCATGTCGCATACCACCATGGTCGTCGAGGCGCTCAAACGCGCCCTCAAGGCCCGGCGGCTGACTTATGCCAGCGTGGCCAAGGCCCTGAAGCTGTCCGAAGCAAGCGTGAAGCGTATGTTTTCGCATAACCATTTCACGCTGCAGCGTTTTGAGGAGGTGTGCGGTTTGGCCGGGATCGGGCTGACCGACCTGGCCCGTGAAGTGGACAGCGATCGGAACTTCGTCTCCCAGCTCACGCTGGAGCAGGAGCGCGAAATTGTCGGCAACCCGAAACTCTTTTTGGTGGCGGTATGTGCCCTGAATCACATGACCCTGGAGCAGATTGTCGAGTTTTATGATCTGACCAAAACCGAGTGCATTCGGCTACTGCTCGAACTCGACCGCAACAAGTTTCTGGAACTGCTGCCCAACAACCGCATCCGCATGAAGGTCTCACGGACTTTTTCCTGGTTGCCGAACGGTCCGATCCTGACCTACTTCAAGGCTGCCGGGCAGGCTGAATACTTCCGCTCCCGTTTCGACGGCCCCGGGGAATTCATGGCGGCGATCAACGCGATGTTGTCCACTGCGTCAAGCAGTCAGATCATTGCCCGGCTGCGCAAGCTGGCGGCGGAATTCGCCGAATTGCACAACGACGACATGACGCTTCCCATTGGTGTGCGGCGGCCGGCGACCCTGGTGCTGGCGCTGCGCCCCTGGGAACTCGACGCGTTCAACCAGTTGCGCCGCAAACGCAAGTCAAAACGGCCCCAGACGGCGGGGTGATCCACGAGGCGGCGGCCGTGTTAGCATCGCCCGGGTAACGAAATGCGATGCATTTCGTCAGGGACGAGGGTTTAACCCGTTAAGCCCTTTCGGCGATCCGGTTCAAATCAGACCAAATACCAACAATATCGATTCAAGCGAGGATTTCATGACCACCATGCAACTGCAAAACCACATCGCCGGCGAATGGGTTGCCGGCGCAACCATGTCCAAGGACGTCAATCCGTCAGACACCGCGGACGTCATCCTGGAATATGCGCAAGCCGACAAGGCGCAGGCCGAACGGGCCATTGAAGCGGCGCGTGCCGCCGCCCCCGCCTGGGCGACGTTCGGCACCCAGGCGCGGTTCGATCTGCTGGAGAAAATTGGCAACCAGATCCTGGCGCGCAAGGACGAGCTCGGCAACCTGCTGTCGCGCGAAGAGGGCAAGACCCTGCCGGAGGGTGTCGGCGAGGTGGTGCGCGCCGCCAACGTCTTCAAATTTTTTGCGGGCGAAGTGCTGCGTCGCGCCGGAGATTTGCTGCCCTCGGTGCGACCGGGCATCGATATCGAAATCACGCGCGAACCGATGGGCGTAGTGGGCATCATCTCACCCTGGAATTTCCCGGCGGCAATCCCGGCCTGGAAAATCGCCCCGGCACTGGCCTACGGCAATTGCGTGGTGTTCAAGCCGGCCGATCTGGTACCGGGCATGGCGCATGCGCTGGCCAAGATCATCGTGGACGCCGGCATTCCCAAGGGTGTGTTCAACCTGGTGATGGGGCGCGGCAGCGTGGTGGGTGAGGCACTGGTCAATGACAAGCGTGTGGATGCCATCAGTTTTACCGGCTCGGTGGAAACCGGCCGTCAGGTGGCGGCCAAAGCCGTCGCGCGCATGGCCAAGTTCCAGCTCGAAATGGGCGGCAAGAATCCGCTGGTGGTGCTGGACGACGCCGATATCAAGACTGCCGTGGAATGCGCGGTCAATGGCGCCTACTTTTCCACCGGGCAGCGCTGCACGGCGTCGTCCCGACTGGTGGTCACTCAAGGCATTCACGACAAATTTGTTGCCGCCCTGATCGAGCGGCTGAAAACCGTGAAAGTGGATAACGCCCTGAAACCGGGAACGGAAATCGGCCCGGTGGTGGACAAGAGCCAGCTCAACCAGGACATGATGTACATCGAAGCTGCAAAGAAGGAAGGCGGCAAGCTGGCCTTTGGCGGCAATCTGCTCAAGCGCGACACCGAGGGTTTTTATCTCGAGCCGGCGTTGTTTACCGAAACCGTCAACTCCATGCGCATCAACCGCGAGGAAGTGTTCGGGCCGGTGGCTTCCGTGGTGAGGGTGAAGGACTACGACGAGGCGCTGGCCGTGGCAAACGATACGCCGTTCGGCCTTTCATCCGGCGTGGTGACCACCTCGCTCAAGCACGCATCGCATTTCCGCAAAAACGCCCAGGCCGGCATGGTGATGGTGAACCTGCCGACCGCCGGCGTGGATTACCATGTGCCCTTCGGCGGGCGCAAAGGCTCAAGTTATGGTCCGCGCGAGCAGGGGCGTTATGCGGTGGAGTTTTTCACCACCGTCAAAACCAGTTACGTGTTGGCTTGAGAAATCACGAAATAGAAGGCACGAAAAAAGGGCAGCGCAAGCTGCCCTTTTTGTTGCGCAAGGGTCGTTCAGAACGAAAACAGAATCGACGCCTCGGTGTACACCTGGGAACAATCGTTGTACGTGGCCGTGTCGCAGTCCACCACCTTCTCGTAGACCACACCCACATTCATGGCGGCGTTGGAGCTGAACGGTATCGCAATCCCGCCACGTGCGCCGTAGGTTTCACTGTCCGGCAGGTCGTCGTAGATGGTGGTCGAAATAAAGGCCCCAACATAGGGTCGCACGGATCCCACGGTGGGAAAGGTGTAACGGATGTCGGGCGTGATTTTGTAGATGTCAGGATCGTTGCCCAGCCACATCTGGCCGCTGATGCCGAGCATCAGTCCATCCGCCACCATGTAACCCAGGGTGGCGCCAAGAATGGTGTAGTCGCGGTCAAGCGCGCGCCCGGCGCCCAGGACCACCGACCCCGTGGTGTGGCCCCGGGCGTAAACGTCCGCGGCGAGTGAGGTTGCCGGCAGTGACGAAAACAGAACGGTAAGTAGCGCCGCCAGGATCGAAAATCGCCGCCACAGGCATGTCGTGCCAAAAGAATGGTGCGGGGTACGCGCAAAATTCATGGTTCCTCCTGAGGTGAGTCTGTGCGTTTCGACGCCATGATATCCGCGAAGTTTTGCCATGGCGAAAAATATTTCCCTCGGCAATGTTGCCAAATTGCGACGTGCGGACGATGCGTGATAACTTGCGGGGCAGGCGGCGACCGGAGCAGTCCCTGCCCTGAACCCGACACAAAGGAACCAGAAACGTGAAAAATGGCTTGATGGCCCTGTTGGTTGTTTTGTCGCTGTTCGCGGATTTCGCCGCCGCGCAGGAACCGGATATGTTTTACAAGGGTGTGCAGGCATATCGCGAACGCGACTATGCCGGCGCGGCAACCTGGTTTGAAAAGGCGGCCGAACAGGGAGATGGGGACGCGCAATTCCTGCTGGGCCGCATGCACTACGACGGCAACAGCCTGACTGTGGATCTGGTGACTGCCTACCAATGGTTTGCCATTGCCGCCGAAACCGGCGTGGGCGCTGCACCGCGGTACCGGGACGGTGTGGCGCGCACCATGAAAGAGGAGGACGTGGCGGAGGGTCAACGACGCGCCGCCGCCTGGCGCTTGCGGCATCCCTTAAAGGCGAGCAGTGAATGACCTCCTGGGCTGGCGCGCCATGTGGAGCACGGCACGCCAGCTAATCTGCCGGGTCGGCTAAGGAAATGCACGACGCCGTCGGTGCAGCTGCCGTCCCAGAAGGCGGTTTGCAACCCCTCCGGTCCCTGAGTGTTTTGCTGCGTTTTGCAGCACCCTATCGTTGGCGCATGGCGCTGTTTGTCGTCGCGCTGTTGATTGCCGCCGGGTGTTTTCTGGTCATCGGGCAGGGTCTCAAACAGGTTGTCGATCGCGGTTTCCGGGGAGGCGACCCGCAGGCGCTGAACCAGGCGCTGTTTTTTCTGCTCACCGTTGTGGTCATCATGGCCGCGGCGACCTGGGTGCGTTTTTATCTGATCTCCTGGCTGGGCGAGCGCGTCATCGCCGACATTCGCCGGGCAGTGTTCTCCCATCTGCTGCGGTTATCGCCTTCCTGGTACGAAAATCAGCGCACCGGAGAAATGATCTCCCGCCTGACTACCGACACCGCATTGTTGGAGCAGGTGGTGGGCACCAGCATCTCGATGGCGTTGCGCAATGGCCTGCTCGGCGCCGGGTCGCTGGTCATGTTGATGCTGACCAGCTGGAAATTGACGCTGCTGGTGCTGGCCATGGTGCCGCTGGTGATCGGGCCGATTGTGATTTTCGGTCGCAGGGTTCGCACGCTTGCACGCGCCAGCCAGGACCGGGTGGCCGATCTTGGCGTGTATGTGGACGAAGCTTTGCACGAAATCCGCATTGCCCAGGCCTATGTCCACGAGGACGAAGACCGGCGTCAATTCGGCGCGCGCACCGAGCTTGCCTTTACCGCTGCACGCCGGCGCGTGGGCGTTCGCGCATCCCTCATCTCCGCGGTCATCGTGCTGGTGTTCGCGGGGATCGGCATCATTCTGTGGATTGGCGGCCACGATGTGCTGGAAGGCCGGTTGACCGCGGGCGAGTTGTCCGCTTTTGTGTTCTACGCCGCGATGGTGGCCAGTGCAGCGGGTGCATTGAGCGAAGTCATTGGCGATTTGCAGCGCGGGGCCGGCGCCGCGGAACGTCTGGTGGATATTCTCGGCACACCACCCGATATCGCCGCCCCGATCGAGCCCATGTCGCTGCCAGAGCCGGCCACGGGGTCGGTGGAATTCGATTCGGTGGGTTTTGCTTATCCCAGCCGGCCCGACCAGCCGGCGCTGGCGGATTTCACCCTGATGGTGCAACCCGGCGAAAAAGTGGCACTGGTCGGCCCGTCCGGCGCGGGCAAGTCCACCGTATTCCAATTGTTGCTGCGGTTCTACGATCCCGCGCGAGGTTGCGTTCGTGTGGACGGCGTGGACATCCGCCGTGTCGATCCGGCGCAATTGCGCCGCCGTATCGCCCTGGTGCCGCAGGAGCCCGCCATTTTCGCCGCCAGTGTTTTCGACAATGTTCGTTACGGCAACCTCGATGCCAGTGCCGATGCCGTGCGCGAAGCCTGCGACGCGGCCTTTGCCACCGAGTTCATCGAACGGCTGCCGCAGGCTTTTGACACTCAGCTTGGCGAGCGTGGTGTGCGGCTCTCCGGCGGGCAGCGGCAGCGCCTCGCCATCGCCCGCGCGGTGTTGTCGAACCGGCCCATTTTGCTGTTGGACGAAGCCACCTCCGCACTGGACTCCGAATCCGAACGCATGGTGCAACGGGCCCTGGAGACCCTGATGCGTTCCCGCACCACCCTGATCGTCGCGCACCGGCTTTCCACCGTGAAGCAGGTCGATCGCATCGCGGTCATCGAAGCGGGCAGGCTGATTGGCATGGGAACGCATGCGCAACTGATGATCAGCAACCCACTGTATGCGCGACTCGCGCAACTGCAGTTCGGCGTCCCTGCCACCGAAAATTTCGCGGACCCGTCTTGACTGAATCCAAGTCGCGACGCCGGCCGGTAACGCGCTTTTCTATCCGGCGCACCGCGCATCATGCGTCACTCGATTTGTCGTTTTGCGGTGACAGAAAATCACTCGCAAGAGATCGATTGCAGAAATATTTTGTCGTGGAGATTGCCAAATTCCTGCGCGAGGAATACTGTCATCACGTTCGCGATGAATGGCCGTTGTCATAGGAGAAATGGTCTTTGTGGAACAAGACTTTCTCTAAATTATTCTTCGATTTGACAGTTCTTTCCTGAATGGAATTGTGACGTGTCTCCATCTCGTTCTCTGGCGCCCGTGGAATTTGAAGAAGACGTCTCTGCGCGATTAATGTCCGCGTTTCAGCAGGACCAGTTCGTCCTGTATACGCAGCCCATCGAACCGATCGGCCCTCCCCGCAAGGAACGTACGTTCCAGGAAATTTTCATCCGCCTGACCGAGGAGGATGCCATGAAGCTGCCCCCCGGCACGTTCTTTCAGGTGCTCGAGGAGTGCGGCATGTTGCCCTACCTCGACCGCTGGGTGGTCAACCGCTTGGCCCGTTGGGTGCGCAGTGCGCTGGGCGTGTGGGCCGATCGGGAAATTCCCCGCTTCAACGTCAATCTTTCCGAAGTCACGCTGGGGGACGGGGATTTCGGCGCCTATGTGAAGCAGTATGTGGACAGATCGTATTTGTCCAAAGGCGCGCTGGGATTCGAAATCCAGTGGAAGGCCGCGCTCCGCCGTGCCGTGCCGTTGCGTCGCATGATGGCCGACCTGCGGCAACATGCCTGCTCGTTCACGATCGCCGGCGTTGACGGCAGTGAGGAGTCGCTTGCTGCAATCAGTGCGTTGTCACCGAATTTCGTCAAAATCAACTCCACCACCATCCATCCGGCCAGGTTGATTGAAGTCCAGCGCCGCTGTCGTGCTCTCGGATGCAAGACCATCGCCGAGTTCGTGGAAAATGCCCAGGTGCTGGAGCGGATGCGCGCCGCGCGGGTGGATTTTGTGCAGGGCTTTCACATCTCCCTGGTCCAGCCCCTGTAGAGGCGGTGCGCTGAGGCGGGCACGAACCCGTTTTCCGGTCCTGCACCAGAATCGAAGTCCCTGCTTTGCGCCAGCACGAAATTGACTCGCCCCGTGAAGCATCACCACAACGTCTACGTCGTCGAACTCTCCCCGGAAGTCCTCCAGGAAGCGCGGTTTCGCAGGGCCAATCCCGACTACGACGCCACCAAACCCTGCGTCTATGTCGGCCTGACCGGCCTCACGCCCGAAGCACGTTTCCAAAAGCACCAGCAAGGCATCCAGTCGAATCGTTTTGTCGAGCGCTACGGCCTGCGCTTGTTGCCCGGGCTCTATGCCTATGCCAACCCGATGCCCTACGAGGCCGCGCGCGACATGGAAGTTGAACTGGCGATCGGCTTGCGGGAGGAGGGCTACGGCGTCTGGCAGGG
>JBJXFN010000227.1:0-41646 GCA_046155535.1 Burkholderiales bacterium | reverse complement strand
TTCTGCATGTTGGCATCTGGCAACCCTGATCTTGACGAACGGCGCCGCTGTCGCCATAAAGCCGCCTTGGACCCATCAACCCGACCCGCTTTCATGGCCTCTGTGATCCGTTATTCGATTGTCCCCTCCCGCCCCGAGGCCCATTTGTTCGAAGTGCGCTGCACAGTGGCCGACCCCGACCCGGCCGGACAGGTGTTTTCGCTGCCGGCCTGGATTCCGGGCAGTTACCTGATCCGGGAATTTTCGAAGAACGTGGTACGTATCCGCGCGCAAAGTGGCCGCAAGACACTGGCCATCGAAAAACCGGGAAAAAATACCTGGCGGGTCGAACCCTGCCAGGGAGCGGTCACGGTCACCATCGAGGTTTACGCCTGGGATTTGTCTGTGCGCGGCGCGCACCTGGATAGCACGCACGCGTTTTTCAACGGCCCGTCGGTGTTCCTGAGGGTCAATGGCCGCGAGAACACTCCCTGTGAAGTGGAAATCCTGCCGCCCAGGGGCGCCGGGTATCGATCATGGCGTGTCGCCACCGCGATGCGGCGCAAAGGGGCGAAGGCCTACGGTTTCGGCACCTACCAGGCAACCGACTACGACGAGTTGATCGACCATCCGGTGGAAATCGGCAATTTCACGCTTGCCAGCTTCCGTGCCTGCGGCGTCGCACACGATATTGCCATCACGGGCCGGCATCGCGCAGACATGGCCCGGCTCACCCGCGACCTGAAAATCCTCTGCGAAGCCCAGATCCGTTTTTTCGGCGAGCCCGCGCCCATGGAGCGTTACATCTTCCTGGTCACCGCAGTCGGCGAAGGCTATGGTGGGCTGGAGCACCGCGCCTCCACCGCATTGCTGTGTTCCCGCGACGACTTGCCGCAGCCAGGCCACAAGGAAATGACCGAGAGCTACCGCACCTTCCTCGGGCTGTGCTCGCACGAATATTTTCACACCTGGAACGTGAAACGCATCAAGCCGGCCGCCTTCAGTCCGTACGATCTGGACCGCGAAAACCACACGACGCTGCTCTGGGCATTCGAAGGCATCACTTCGTATTACGACGATCTTTTCCTGGTTCGCACTGGATTGATTTCGCAGGAGGCCTACCTGAAAACGCTGGGCAAGGCCATCACCCAGCTGCAACGCGGCAGCGGGCGACGCAAGCAAACCGTGACCGAATCGTCTTTCGATGCATGGACCAAGTACTACCGCCAGGACGAGAATGCGCCCAACGCCGTGGTCAGTTACTACGGGAAAGGAAGTCTGATCGCCCTGTGCCTGGACCTGCTGATCCGCACCCGGACAAAGGGGCGCCGGTCGCTCGACCATGTCATGCGGGCGCTATGGAAACAACATGGGCTCAAGAACATCGGCGTCGGGGAAGATGGCGTGGAAAAACTGGCCGAGGCCGTGACCGGGCTCCCGCTCAAACGCTTCTTCGCACTTGCGCTGCGTTCGACTGCAGAATTGCCCTTGAAGGCGCTGCTGGCGCAAGCTGGTTTGGATTTGAACGTTCGGCGCGCCGAATCTGCGACGGACCGCGGCGGTCGGAGCAGCACAAAAACGGATCGCTCCCTTGCGCAACGCGTGGACCTGGGCGTGCGCACATCGGCCGACGGCACCGAACTGAAAATCACCCACGTTCTTGACGGTGGCTGTGCACAGAAAGCCGGTCTCGCAGCTGGCGATGTGATCTTCGCAATTGACGGACTCAAGGTGACCGGCCGGAACCTGGAAAACCGTCTTGCAAACCATCATCCCGGTGAAACGGTCACCGTCCATGTGTTCCGGCGCGACGAACTGCATGCGCTGAAGCTGACCTTCTCGGGTGCAAAAATGGATGCCTGGTGGCTGCATTTGAGCAACGACAAGAATCGCTCGAACTTGCGCAGGCGCTGGTTGGGAACGAAGTAGGACGTCTTCGACCGGAGACGAGGGGATTGCGGACTGAATCGGCCCGGGTTTCGTGGAGGCCGTTTGGTTTAAATGGTCAGCACTGACGTGGCGGACTTGGCGAATTGCCCGACGCCCAGTTACAAGACCGGCAGTCGAAGGCACCGACCCGGAACGCCGAAAGGTTTGGGTCAAATCGGACATCCGGATGGCGGCCAGCCAGGCACCGGCGATCGCCCAAGCCAAGCCCGGAGTCCGGAAAAGTCTTTGGCCGCCCCGCCAGGGATGGTTCCTCCTTGCCCAATCGACCCGGCATTACACTTCGTAAGCGGTTGAAATCAGGGATTCCGGCCCGGTATTCGGCCCTGTTGGGCAGCCCCCCCTCGCCTCCAGGCTCATCTTCGAGTAATGTGCTCGCCTTTTGCCCCCGGATGCCTATGCCCGGGGGGGGTTCACGACACACCACTAAAGGCGAAATCATGGCTCGGCAAGAAGACATCAAGGTTTATCGCAACATCGGCATCATCGCGCACATCGACGCGGGCAAGACCACGACCACGGAGCGGGTGCTCTATTACACCGGCCGCAAGCACCAGATCATTGAAGTGCACGATACCAAGGACGGCAAGGCCAGCACCACCACCGATTACCTGGAGCAGGAGCGCAAGCGCGGCATCACGATTCAATCCGCCGCCGTGTCCACCGAGTGGAAGGGTTATCACATCAACGTGATCGATACCCCGGGACACGTGGATTTCACCATCGAGGTGAACCGCAGCTTGCGGGTGCTGGATGGCGCCGTAGTGGTGTTCGACGGCGTGGCTGGTGTGGAGCCGCAGACCGAGACCAACTGGCGGCTGGCCAACCAGTACAACGTGCCGCGCCTCTGTTACATCAACAAGATGGACCGCATGGGTGCGAGCTTCGCCCATTGCGTGAAAGGCATCAAGGAACGGCTGGGCGCCAATGCGCTGCTGTTGCATGTGCCCATCGGCAGCCATGACCAGTTCACGGGCATGGCCGATCTGGTCGCCAATGTTGCCTATATCTGGAGCTCGGACGACAAGGACAGCGTCTGGGAAGAAGTCCCCCTGGATCAACTCAAGGGCCGCTTCAAGTTCCCCAGCACCCAGGACAACGAATGGATCGACCGGATTCCGGCGCTGCGCAAGGACATGCTCGAATCCGCGCTGGCACTGGACGATGACGCCTTCATGAAACTGGTCGAAACCGGCGAATACGATCCGGCCATGCTCAAGGCCTGTATTCGCAAAGGTGCGGTCACCGGGCAACTGGTGCCGGTATTGTGCGGCTCTTCGTTCAAGAACAAGGGCGTCCAGCAACTGTTGGACGCCGTGGTCGATTACTTGCCCTACCCCGGTGAAAACGGCGGGATTTCCATGGTGGATGTGGACGGCAAGGTGATCGGCACCCAGGAAGTCCGCGATGACGCGCCGGCACGGGCGCTGGCGTTCAAGGTTATCAACGACCAGTTCGGCACCCTGACCTTCGCGCGCGTGTATTCGGGCGTCATCAAGAAAGGCGATACGCTGCTCAACGTCACGCGCGACAAGAAGGAACGCATCGGTCGCATCGTGGAAGTGCAGGCCAATGTCACCAAGGATATCGAAGAAGCCCGCGCCGGCGACATCTGCGCGTTTGTATCGATGAAGGACACGGAAACCGGGGATTCGTTGTCCAGTCCTCAGCATCCTGCACTTCTCGAACGGATGCGCTTCCCGGACCCGGTCATCAGCGTTGCGGTCGAACCGAAGACGCGCGGTGACATCGATAAACTCTCTACCGCGCTCTACAAAATGGCGAAGGCCGATCCGTCATTGCGGTTGTCCGTCGACCAGGACACCGGCCAGACGGTGCTGCGCGGCATGGGCGAGCTGCATCTGGAAGTCACCATCGACCGGATGCGCACCGAACTCGGTGTCGAAGCCAACATGGGCCAGCCGCGGGTCAGTTTCCGCGAGGCTTTCGGCACTACGGTCGAGCACATTTACACGCACAAGAAACAGTCCGGCGGATCGGGCCAGTATGCCGAAGTGAAAATGATCTTCGAACCACTGCCACCCGGCAGCGGTGTGGAATTTTCCGACGAAATCGTCGGCGGCCGCATTCCACGCGAATTCATCCCGTCCGTGGAACACGCCATCCGCACCGAGTCCAAACGCGGCCAGGTGGCTGGCTACGAAGTTCTGGATTTCAAAGCCCGCCTGATCGACGGCAAATACCACGACGTGGACAGCTCGGCGCTCGCATTTGAAATTGCCGGCCGCAGTTGTTTTCGCGAATCGCACAAGGCCAGCCGGCCAAAGCTGCTCGAACCGATCATGCGCATCGAGGTCGTCACCGAAAGCGATTATCTGGGCGATGTCATTGGAGATGTGAACCGGCGCCGTGGCCAGGTGACCGACCAGGGGCACAAGGGCGTGCAGGCCTTCGTGCAGGGTTTTGTTCCGCTGGCGGAAATGTTCGGTTACATCAACTTCCTGCGTTCCGCGACCAGCGGGCGCGGCACCTTCACCATGGAATTCGACCACTACGCCGACGTGCCGGGTGGCCTGGTGGAAAAACTGATGGAAAAGGAAGCGAAGTAAGACAAGACTGGAGGGGGCGCCGCCACACGGCGGCGCCCCCTTTCAAGAAGTCTGGGATTACCGTAACCGCGGACAGCGCGCGATTCAAGTCACGCCGGCCGGAGTGCCGAGAATTGTTTGGCCAGTTTGAGGCTCTGGCCCTGGTAGTTTGAATTGCCGCCTTGCCCATATAAAGAATCCGGCGGTTCCGCCATGCGCTCGTAACGCAGCCATCCGACGGTCTGCCCGTGTTCGAGCAGAAAAGGCACTTCGTGGGAGCGCACTTCCAGAACCCCTCTGCTGCTGCCCGCCTTGTTAGTCTGCGCATTCCAGCCGAAACCAGGATCGAAGAAACCGGCGTAGTGCACCCGGAATTCTCCCGCGCGGGTGTCGTAGGGCAGCATTTCGGCTGCGTACTCGGGAGGCACGGCGATCGCCTCCTTTGTCATGAGAATATAAAACTCGTCGGGGTCCAGAATCAGCGACGAGGTCTTGTGAAAGCGGATCGGCTCCCAGAAATCCAGCGGATCATAATCCCTTCGTTCCAGATCGATGCGCGTTGCATGTTTCTTTGCGCGATAGCCGATCAGGTTTTTGTCCGCGCGTGTCCCTTCCAGGTCCACCGTAAAAGGCAACAGGCCCTTTTTCATGGACTTCAATTTCTTTGCGTGACCGGCCAGGTCAGCAATCTGACCTTCCTGGATGAGTTGATTCCAGTCCTCGGTGGAGATGGGTTTCGGTTGCTCTCCTCTGGTCCGCCGGAAACGCAACTGGTTCAGGCGCGTGCCTGTTTTCACCACGATACTGAAACTTCGCGGCGCAACCTCGATGTACAACTCTCCTTTGTAACCTTCGCGCACCTGATCGAACGCAGTGGCCTTGTCGGCAATCAGGCGCGTCAGGATATCCAGCCGACCTGTCGAGCTTTTCGGGTTGGCAAAGGCGGCGATGTCACTTTCCAGGGCGATGGATTCCTGCAACGGGATGACATAGATCCGCCCTTTTTCCAGAACAGCGCCGTTGCGTAGATCAATCCTGAAATCCTCGACGCGTGCGTCAAGCTGCCGCATTTTGTCCAGGACTCGCAAGTCTTCGCCCGGTAGAAAACTGGTATCGACAGGGTAGGCATAGTCACCCAGTCGCAAATCGATGCTGGCCGGCTGGACCTGGTTCGCCTCGATGGGCGCGAGCATCGACTTGATCATGCCGCCTTCGAGCATCTGGCGGATTCTCTGACTCGGCAGAATGCCTGTGTAGTCCGGCATTCGCGTCGTCGCCGCAGCGCCTGCTCTATCTTTGGTTCCTGCCTCGTTCATCCGCGCTTCCCTGGATTGCCGGTCTTCATCCCGCCGGAATTGTACCTGCGCGAACTGCGCCGTGAACTGGCCCGACCCGGGATTGCGCGGTCGAGGCTGCCCGTCGCGCGTGTACCCCAGAAATGCAAAAGGCGCGACTTTCGTCACGCCTTTCGCGAAATGCTTCAGCACTCGAGCCGAAATAACCCTCAAACATCGGAGTGTTAAGTGGTCGCCGCCGGGTCTGCATCAGGCACACCCGCATTACTTGGCGCGCGCAACAGCAGAGATTCTGGGCAACAACCGGATCATCAAGCTTTAGCTTGAGAATCTACTCCGGTCCAAGGTGCAGAAGCGAATCCAGTAAACGCTCAACGCGGGTCGGAGTCAAGAAATATCCGCAGCGTTTTTCGTGGTCATTTTGCAATCGAAACCGACTTTTCCTTAGTTATTGTTTCTTCTTCGAATCTGCCATCGGCGAGGTGTCTTTTTTGTAGTCGCCGATGATCCCCTTGGCAGGACAGGCATTGAAGATCGCGCATTTTCGGCAGGTAACTGCCAATGCAATCGGGCAAAGCGTCATGATGATTCCTCCTGGAATGGCAGCCACACGCCTGCTGCGAACGGACCATGCTACGCTCTCTTTCATCGGGCAGGCGATTGCCTTGGGCGGCAACCCGTTTTTTGCAAATTTTCGCAATCCGCCAGCCACGCCTTCTTTCCTCGGCAGAAGATCCTTCGCCTATCCGGACCAGCGTGTCCGCTGGCGACCGACCGGGATTCCCGGGCGCCGGCGGGCCAGGTTTTCCACGGCCGGACACGCCGTTGAGACCACCCATGATGCAACACTGGAAACTTTGACGAATGGAGCAAACGGAACATGAGCGACGCAACTGACTACAAGCCTCCCAAAGTCTGGGCCTGGATCAAGGAAAACGGAGGACACTTTTCGAACATCAATCGCCCGGTCGCGGGCGCGACGCACGAAAAGGAACTGCCCGTCGGGCGCCACTCGCTGCAGCTCTACTCGCTCGCGACGCCAAACGGCGTGAAAGTCACCGTGATGCTGGAAGAGCTGCTGGCACTGGGCCACACGGGCGCCGAGTACGATGCCTGGCTCATCAAGATCAGGGAGGGAGAACAGTTCGGCTCCGGTTTCGTCGCGGTAAATCCGAATTCCAAGATACCGGCATTGCTGGATCGCAGCACGCCGTCGCCGATCCGCGTTTTCGAATCCGGAGCGATCCTGATGTACCTCGCGGAAAAATTCGGCAGCGCCTTCCTGCCGCAAGAACCCGGCAAGCGCGCCGAGTGCCTGTCGTGGTTGTTCTGGCAAATGGGCGCAGCACCTTTTCTCGGCGGCGGCTTCGGTCACTTTTACGCTTATGCACCGACCAAGATCGAATACGCGGTTGACCGATTCGCGATGGAGGTCAAGCGCCAGCTCGACGTGCTCGACCGACAACTCGCGGCAAACGAATACATCGCCGGCACCGACTACACCATCGCCGACATTGCAATCTGGCCTTGGTACGGCGCGCTGGTCAAGGGCCTGCTTTACGACAGCGGCGAATTCCTGAGCGTGCACGAATACAAAAATGTCCGTCGCTGGACGGAGGCCATCGCGCAGCGCCCGGCCGTGCAGCGCGGCCGCAGGGTCAATCGCATCTCCGGCGACCCGGCGAATCGACTGGCAGAAAGACACGACGCGAGCGACTTCGAAAAGGTCAAGGCGGCGGTGTGAGCATCACGATCGGTTGAGAACACCGCTCGCCGGCTTCATGGCCACTCTTTCCTCGCTGGCGGCCGAACGCTACAGCCGCCCTCCGTCTGACGTTCCCGAAACCGGCATCGCGCTTACCCTTGGACGGAATACCCCCCATCCAATGGAATAGCCGTTCCGGTCAGAAAATCCGAAGCCGCACTCGCAAGAAAGACCGCGATCCCCGCCATGTCTTCCGGGTTTCCCCAGCGGCCCGCCGGTGTGCGGGCGAGTACGCGCTCGTTCAGTCCTTCGATCTGCTTTCGCGACGCACGCGTGAGGTCGGTATCGATCCAACCCGGTAAAACTGAGTTGACCTGAATGTTGTCCTTCGCCCAGGCGCAGGCCATGGCGCGCGTCATCTGCACGATCCCGCCCTTGGAAGCGGCATAGGCCGTGGTAAACGATGCCCCGAAGATCGACATCATGGAGCCGATGTTGATGATCTTGCCGCCACGACTCCTGCACATCTCCGGATAGGCAGCCTGCGAGCAGACAAAGGCGCTGGTCAAATTGCTGTCCATCACCTGGCGCCATTCGTCCAGCGCATACTCCTGCGGTTGCTTGCGGATGTTGATACCGGCGTTGTTGACCAGGATGTCGAGTCGGCCAAGTTGCGCCACGGTTTTTTGCACCAGTGCGCGGCAGTCGGATTCCTGCAGTACGTCAGCCTCGATCGCAATGCCGCCGATTTCCTTTGCGGCAGCAGCGCTTTTCTGCGCATTGCGGCCAGCCACCACCACCTTCGCACCGGCGCTCGCAAGTCCCCGCGCCATGCCCAGTCCGATGCCGCCGTTGCCGCCGGTGACGATCGCCACGCGGCCGGAAAGATCGAATGCTTTCATCCGGCACACCTCACCACCGAGGCACCGAGACACAGAGAAAGACTGGATTTCAATGCGCTGTTATTCCGGCCTCGCTTCCCTGTTTGGAAGTTGCAGGGACTTGACCGGGGAGTTGTTTTTCCTCCGTGCTCTCCGTGCCTCCGTGGTTCAACTGCTTTTTCAAGGTTCATGCAATTCTCCTGTTGGAATCACGCTCCCAGCTTGTCCGCGAGTTGCGCAAAGTCGTCGACCACAATCGTGCAGGCGGGATTCGGGTTGGGATCGGGCGGGCCGCCGGGGCCCCATTCTTCGGGCCGGCGCACGAAGGCGGTCTGAAAGCCGCAGGCACGCGCCGCGTCCAGGTCGAAATTGTGGCAGGCGACCATCAGGATTTCCGCAGGATCGAGCTGCAACCATTTCGCCGCGGTGCGGTAGGCCTCGGGCCGAACCTTGTAGACGCCAATCATTTCGCAGGAAATGATCGCATCCCAGTCGATGCCATTTTTTCTCGACACGTCCACCACCAACGCGACGGAAAGGAGCGTGAACGAAGCCACCACGTAGCGCTTGCGCAGCCGTGCGGCGGCGGAAACGAACCCGGGCCAGGCATCCAACGCGTGCCAGGTGCGCCAGATCGTGTCACGATCGGCGGCGGTGAGCGCTTCGAGTTTGAAATCGGCGATGACTTCATCGAGTTTGGCGCGATGCACATCGTCGAAGTTGTAGGCGGGATGTTCCGCGTTGACGATGCCTTTCAGCGAGCGTCGGCGGTATTCGTTGGTGACTGCGGCCCAGTCGGCCTTCAGGCCACGCGCCGCGCCCGCGGCGGCAAAAGCACCGCGGATGCCGCGGTGCCAGTCGAGAATGGTGCCGCCGGTGTCGAATGTGAGAGCTTTGATGGTCATGGTGTGCCTGTGATCAATGGACTGCTCCCCGATGCGCGGCAGAAACTTTGGCCGCCGCCTCCCGCAGGGACTCTATCTTCGACCCTGCAAGCCGTCAAATGCAGATCAGGGGACGGAAGACAGAAGACGGAGGACAGAGAGAAATTATTGGGAGTCGCGCAAGGAGAAAACGAACGACCGGGTTTGCGTTCTTTCTGCGCGCACTCTCCCGCCACCACGGTCTTGCAGGCTGCGGTATGATCGCCCCGCATCCCGAATACAAACCAACGGAGGAAGTGACAATGCAAAAAGCATTCATGGCGGTTCCAGGCGTTCTGGCGATTGTTCTATCCGCGCAGCTATTTGCCGCGGACAACGACCCCAATCTGGGACTGATCAAGGCTCGGCAGGGCGATATGCAGGTGCGCGCCTACAGCGCAGTACCGTTGTTCAACATGGCCAAAGGGAAAATTCCCTACGATGCCGCGCAGGCGGGAAAACTGGCCAACAACCTGAAAGTTCTCCTGCAACTCGACATGGGTGGCGCCTGGGCGCCCGAAACCGGCAATGACAAGTATGGCGACAAGACCAAGGCGCTGCCGGAAATCTGGAGCACTTATCCCAAAATTGCCGAATCCGGGAAAAAATACAAGACTGCTGTCGAGGATTTGGCCGCTGTCGCCGGAAACGGGCTCGATGCCTTGAAGTCCAAAATTGGTCCGCTGGGCGACGCCTGCAAAGCTTGCCACGACGACTTCCGCAAGAAGGAGTAATGGTTTTTTGCCGGACCTGCAGCGCGTAAAGATCTGGGACCCGGTCACGCGGTTGTGGCATTGGGTCCTGGCAATGGTTGTGGTACTGGGGTGGAGTTTCGGCAAGTTCATGTCCTTCTCCACCGTCCAGTGGCACTTCTACTGCGGTTACACCGTCATCGGGCTGTTGCTCTTTCGCTACCTGTGGGGATTTTTCGGACCGGCGCCCGTTCGTTATCGCGCCTTCGTTGCATCGCCATCCGAAATATGGACCTACCTGAAAGCAATGGGGCGCCGTCACCCCAGCGGCACGCCCGGGCACAATCCGCTAGGCGCCTTGTCGGCGATCGCCATGATCCTGCTGCTGACCGCCCAGGCAACGTCGGGCCTGTTTATCGTGTCCGAAGATTTTTCCGAATCCGGGCCATTGGCATATCTGGTTTCGGACACCATCAGCGACAGGCTGATCTGGTGGCACAGACTTCTTTCCAAACTGATTCTCGCAATTGTCGGCCTGCACGTTGCAGCGATTTTCTTTTATCTGTTCTGGAAAAAAGAAAACCTGATCCAGCCCATGATTACCGGATGGAAATGGGTCAAGCCGACCCAACCGCGAGAATAAGTCTCTCGTCGTTCGAAGAATGGCTCGCAAGGGCGTCCTTTCGGCGCGGCGCCCTCTAAAATAACGAAATGCCAGGGCTCCCAAAAAACCAGGATGGAGTGAACGAGATGGCAACTATTGACACCGGAACCAGTGACCTGTTGGCAGACCTCGACCAGGGTATTTTCACGCTGACCCTGAATCGCCCGCAGGTTCGCAACGCAATGTCCCGGGAAATGGTGACAGCGCTTGCCGGGCAATTGAGCAAAGCCGAGCTCGATCCGGAAGTACGCTGCATTGTGCTCACGGGCGCCGGCAAAGGGTTTTGCGCAGGTGGCGACGTCAAGGCCATGGCGGAGCGTGGCGATGGCACCGTGGGCCAGAATACGATCGACGGGGCGATCCATAGACAGCGCCTGAATCAGCGCGCCACGGCTGGAAAGCTCTACGGCATTCCCAAGCCCACTCTTGCTGCGCTTCCTGGCGCCGCCGCAGGCGCCGGCCTGTCGCTCGCACTGGCTTGCGATCTGCGAATCATGGCGACAGACGCCATCATGACGACGGCTTTTGGCCGGGTTGGGTTTTCAGGGGACTATGGAGGCACGTTTTTCATGTCGCAACTGGTCGGCAGCGCCAAGGCGCGCGAACTGTATTTCCTTTCCGACCGCGTGAGCGCGGAGGAAGCGCTGCGCATCGGTCTGACCAATTGGGTCTGTGCCCCGGAAGAACTGGCCACCAGGACCAGGGAAATCGCGAAGCGGCTGGCAGCCGGTCCAGCGGTTGCGTTTCGATACATGAAAGAAAATCTGAATCGCGCGATTTCGTCCGGTGATCTCGACGACTGCCTGGATCTCGAGGCCACCCACCATGTGCATTGCGGGCAGACAGAGGATCACCGCAATGCGACCAAAGCGTTCGTCGAGAAGCGCGAACCCGTATTCCTTGGGCGTTGATAACTCGGGGACGGTGGCCGCAACATGCCAGAACGAGAAATTCAGCAGGACAATCGGAGCCGAGAAACTTGAGCATTTATCTGCGCCAGATCGCGCTGGTGGCGACCAAACTTGCACCCGCGGTCGATGACCTGACCGCCATTTTTGGAATTGCACCCTGCTATGTTGACCCGGGTGTTGGACTATGGGGCTTGGAGAACACGCTCATGCCAGTCGGCAGCAACTTCCTGGAGGTCGTTGCCCCCACTAAAGGCGGCACTTCCGCCGGGCGATATCTCGCAAGGCGCGGCGGTGATGGCGGCTATATGGTCATCTGCCAGACCGAAAGCCGCGAATCGCAACGCGTATTCCGCGACCGTGCCGTCGACGCGGGCGTGCGGGTCGCCTACGAAGGTGATCGCGAAGGATTCCGGATCATGCAACTTCATCCCGGCGATCTCGAAGCGGCATTCCTGGAAATCGACTGGGACATCGAGTCCGATTTTGCGGGACGCTGGGAACCGGCTGGCGGCACAGACTGGAAAAGGCACGTTCGCACCGAGCGGGTGCGCGCGATCACGGGTGCGGAATTGCAATGTACCGATCCCGCGGCACTCGCGGCTAAGTGGGCGCATGTCGTGAATCTGCCGGTGCGTTCGATTGACGGAACGCCAGGCGTTCAATTGGCCAATGCAAGCCTTCGATTCATCCAGGCAGCCGACGCGCGCGGTCCGGGACTGGGCGGCGTGGAGCTCGTTGTCAATGACCGTGACGCCATTTTGCGCGAGGCTCGCCGGCGCGGTTGCCCTACCGGCGACAATCATGTCATCGTGTGCGGAACGCGGTTTTACCTGCGCTAGCGGAGGGGATTAAGAGTTCATGTCCGAACCACAACAGACAAACCAATCGACCGTCGATCTCGATACCGTGATCGTGGGCGCCGGTTTTGCCGGGATGTACATGCTCCACCGTTTGCGTGGGTTGGGATTCCGGGCGCGCGTGTTCGAGGCGGGTTCCGGGGTCGGAGGCACCTGGTACTGGAACCGCTATCCGGGCGCGCGCTGCGACGTCGAAAGCATGGAGTACTCCTTCCAGTTCTCCGATGCGTTGCAGCAGGAATGGGACTGGTCAGAGCGCTACGCCACCCAGCCGGAGATCCTGCGCTACGCCAATAGCGTGGCCTACCGTTTCGATTTGCGCCGCGATATTCAATTCAACACGCGCATCGTGTCCGCAGTCTTCGACGAGCAGGGCAAGCACTGGGCTCTGGAGACATCGGGCGGCGCCCGAATCACCGCGCGCTTCTGCATCATGGCCACCGGCTGCCTGTCCTCGGCCAACACGCCGAAGATTGCGGGGCTGGAATCCTTTGCCGGGCCCGTCTATCACACCGGCCAATGGCCCCACGAGGACGTGCGCTTTACCGGCCAGCGGGTCGCGATTATCGGGACCGGGTCATCGGCCATCCAGGCCATCCCTGTTATCGCGGAGCAGGCTGCCCACCTGTATGTCTTTCAGCGCACCCCAAATTACTCCGTTCCCGCGCACAACGCCGAACTGGACCCGGGAATTCGGCGTGAAGTGAAAATGCACTACAAGAGCCTGCGAGCGAGCGGCAAGCAAAGTCCCAATGGCGTGTGGTCCTTTCGCTTCAATCCCGCGCGCGCGTTGCAAACCGCGCCGGAAGAAAGGCGCCGGGAGTATGAGGAGCGCTGGGCCTATGGCGGTGTGTCCTTCATGGGGGCCTATGCCGATCTCATGCTCGAGCCCGAGGCTAACGAGACCGCCGCGGAATTCGTCCGCGGCAAGATCCGCGAAATCGTGCGCGACCCCCAGGTGGCTGAAGCGCTCATGCCGCGCTACGTCATCGGCTGCAAGCGGCTGTGCGTGGACACCGGTTACTTTTCCACATTCAATCGACCCAACGTCACGCTGGTGGATATCAGCGCCTCACCCATCGAAGCGATCACTCCGCATGCAGTCAAGGCTCTGGGCCGGGAGTACGAAGTTGATACGCTCATCCTCGCCACCGGTTTCGACGCCATGACCGGCGCACTTACCCGAATCGACATCCGCGGACGGGGCGGCAAGGCGCTCAAGGAAAAATGGCAGGCCGGTCCGCGCAATTATCTGGGCCTTTGCATTGAAGGATTCCCCAACTTCTTCACCATCACCGGACCGGGCAGCCCTTCGGTGTTCACCAACATGCTTCCCTCCATCGAGCAGCACGTGGACTGGATCGCGGAGTGCCTGCGCCACCTGAAGGAAAAGGGCTTGACGCTCATCGAACCGGAGCGGAAGGCCGAAGACCACTGGGTCACCCACGTCAACGAAGTGGCAACCACCCATTTGCGTTCCGCCTGCAATTCCTGGTACATCGGCGCCAACATCCCCGGCAAGCAACGCGTGTTCATGCCCTACATCGGCGGATTTCCGGCATACCAGAAAAAGTGCCAGGAAGTGGTGGCGGCAGGTTACGAGGGATTTGCGCTTTCGGCGTAACCCTGGTGAACGGTAAACGGTGATCGGTGAATTGTGAAAGTACCTGTGCGCCGTTCTGCGGCGCCCCTCCTCGTCCCTCGCACCTCGGCCCTCGCCCCAAATAATGAATAATTTCAGCGCATCGATGCGGGTAACGAAGCCAGCCGTCCAAAGCCCGGGGGGTATCGTCGCGGCCCAGCACCGGCGCGCGGCGGAAGCAGGCGCGCGCATCCTGCGCGATGGCGGCGACGCGGTCGATGCAGTCATCGCCACCTCCTTCGCACTCGGCGTACTGGAACCATGGATGAGCGGCATTGGCGGCGGCGGCGCCATGGTGCTGTATCGGGCGAAGGAGGATCGCTATCGGGTGATCGACTTTGGCATGCGGGCGCCGGAATCCCTCGACACCAATGACTATCCGCTGACCGGCGAAGGCGTGGCGTCCGATCTTTTCCCCTGGGCGCGCGTGCGTGACGATCGCAACATCCACGGCCCGCTCTCGATCGCCGTTCCCGGCGTGGTGGATGGCATGCGCGTGGCACATGAGCGGTTCGCGAAACGGCCATGGCGGGAATTGCTCGAACCCGCCGTCGCATTTGCCGAGGAAGGCTTGCTGATCGATGGGTTCGCCACCCAGAACATCGCGAGCGCCGCCCTCGACCTCAACCGCTACCCTGCCAGCCGCGAAGCCTGGCTCCCGAACGGATTGCCGCCGGTTGCGGCGTGGTCGGCCCGAAGCGAAGTCCGGCTGCCACAGAAAAAACTCGCCGCCATGCTGCACCGGCTGGCACAGGCCGGCGCGCGCGATTTCTACGATGGAAATCTCGCCCTGACCATTACCCGGGAAGTGCAAGCCCTGGGCGGGAAACTGAGCCCGCGTGATCTCGCCGCCTATCGCGCACGGGAAGTCGATCCGCTGTTTATCGACTATCGAAACGCACGCGTAGCCGCCACGCCGGAACTCACCGCCGGACCCACCCTGGCACAGGCCCTCGAGCTGCTCGCCTCGCGTCTTTCGCCTCGCGCCTCACCCGACGCTGCTGCCTATGCCGCTTACGCACAATCCCTGCAGGACGCCTACGCGTTCCGTCTCACCCGCATGGGTGATGTGGACGGCGGACGCGCGCCGGCATGCACCACGCATTTTTGTGTGGTGGACCGAGAAGGCAACATGGCTGCGGTCACCCAGACCCTCCTGTCCATTTTCGGGTCGCGTGTCCATCTGCCTGAGTCTGGCATGCTGATGAATAACGGCATCATGTGGTTCGATCCGGAAGCGGGCCACCCCAATTCCCTTGCGCCGGGCAAACGCTGCCTGACCAACTACTGCCCGATCATCGCGGAGCAGGGAGACCGGCGATACGCTCTCGGCGCCTCAGGCGGTAGGCGCATTCTTCCGGCCGTGACGCAGCTTTTCTCTTTCCTTTCCGACTACGGCGACACCCTGGAAACCGCCTTCCATCGGCCGCGCATCGATGCAAGCGAAGGCGCCCTGGTGATCGGCGATACGGCGCTCGATGAAGAGATACATCAGGCATTGCAGGCGCGCTTCGACTACCTTCAACAACACCGGCTGACGTTGCCCTTCAAGTACGCCTGCCCAAGCGGCGTGATCAGAAGTGGAGACACGAACTGGGGTGCGACCGAAATTAGTTCCCCTTGGGCCGATGCTGTGGGCGAGTGAGAAGTCATTGAATGATCGCTCATCACACAGTTCAAGACACGCGGAGAAATTTTACCGATGCCGATCATTGATTCCCAGTTCCATGCCTACGAGGCGAACACGCCGCAACGGCCCTGGTACAGTGTCCCGAACTGGCCCGCGCCTTCGCCGTCGTCAACTACGAGCAGGCCGTCGAGCCCTTCCGCCTGACCGACCGCCTGCGCGAAAGCGAACGCGCGGTGCTCATGGGCGGCGCCTGCGCCAGGACGTATGGATGGACGTCGATGAAAGGTTAGCAGGCTTCGAGATGGCGCACTGCGAGGCAAAAGAAAGGCCCCCGACAGCCTAGCGAAGCGTTAGATCAGCGAGCGGCCTGCCCGGGCAAAGGGCGGGCGAGGTGCGGGAACATGTGGCGGCGGGCCTCGTCGTCGAACTCGGTCTTGAAAGAAAACCTGCTTCGCAGCCGCTCCACCGCAGCGGCAGCCGGACGCTGATTGATCTCGTTCAGCAGCCGCTTGACGTTAGGAAACCGGGCCCATGCCTGTTCGTTTCCCAGGACGGTGGCAATCAATCGTGCCCAGCCCCATACCGCCATGTCGACGATCGTATAGGTCTCACCCAGCATGTAGCGGCCCAGGCTCAACTGCTTTTCGACGATCTTCCAGTGGCGCTCTGCCTCAAAGTCGTAGCGGTTCAACGCATATGGATTCGGCTCGGGAGCATACTGGCGGAAGTGCACTGCCTGGCCGGAGTATGGACCTATGCCACTTGCCACGAACATCATCCAGGAAAGAAGCGGCCCCCTGGCCGCGAGTCCACCATCCGGAAGAAAGCGGCCGGTTTTCTCTGCCAGATAGAGCAGGATGGCATTGCTGTCAAACACGGTCGTGTCGCCATCGGTGATGGAAGGCACTTTGGCATTCGGGTTCACCGCGATGTACTCAGTTGTGTGCTGCTGGCCCTTGCGCGTATCGACAGCGATTGGCTCATATTGCTCTCCAAGCTCCTCCAGGAGTAGCGCCACTTTCATCGGGTTGGGTGCCAGGCTGAAATAAAACTTGATCACAAATGTCTCCCTTGTTTGGGTTGAGGCGGAAATCGAAAGTGAAACATACCTGAATACAGCCGCGCACGTTCCGCTACTTTGCCGCGCGCATGCACTCCGCCTGCCATGTTCGTTTGCGTTCTACCGGCATCCTTCGAGAACCAGCCGGAGAAAGCCCGCCCGCGGAACGCCGCGTGCTGGCGATTCCAACGGGCACGCGCTTTTCCCTCCGTGGTTCTCACCACCCGGCAGATAATCGCTCATATCCGGTTCCGACCACCGAGGCTCAGCCCATGCTCCAGGCCCGCGGCTTAAAGGGGACGCTACCTGGTCAATAAAGGGACGCGTCGCGTTTTTCTGACGACAGGGCTCCGGTATAAAATGACTACACGACTCTGCTGTCGAAGAGTTCCCCATATCCAAATCAAGGAAACGCTCATGAGCAACGCCGACCACACCGCGATCGAACAGGCTGTTCAGACCTACTTCGATGGCCTCTACGAAGGGAATGCCGACAAGATCGCCAGCGTGTTCCACGAATCGAGTGCGCTCACCTGGGATCAGGACGGAAAAATCTCTATTCTGCCTCGCGACGCGTGGCTGAAGCTGGTGCGCGAGCGCCCGTCCGCGCAGTCCAAAGGTCTTCCGCGCGACGATGCCATTCTGATCCTCGACCAATCCGGTCCGACGACCGCTTTCGTCAAGGTGAAGTGCCAGATCCCGCCCCGCTACTTCCATGACTATCTGAATTTGATCAAGACCGATGGCAAATGGATGATCGTCCAGAAGATTTACGCGGTTGAGTCTCGCCAATAGGCGCGGACCAGCGATCGGACCTACTATCCGAGTTCTGCCTGGGACAATCGCATCCACCGCCGACGCAGCTGCACCCCTCATGGCGTGCATCAACTAATGCATGCCCTTGCCTTGCCTGCACTACAACAGCCCCAAGTGGGTGATTGCCTTCCACATCGATCCACTTCCCATCAAGACCATCTTTCCCCACCGTGACCTAGTCACCTGCGCCACTAGTTCCTTCCCAACACGCAGCCCGCCCCAGAGTTCCGATCTGGGCAGATTTGGATATCACGCTCCAGTCCTTTGACTTCTGATTCGCAGCAAGCGTCTATGTAATTCGAGTCGCCCGGCAGATGCAAGACCGATCCCTCTCGATTCGTTTACACAATATCCAAGCCTGGCGCCTTGCTCTCGAGAGTTCGAACCGTGGCTACGCCGCTGCTCTAATCCAATACTCGATTAAAGTGCGCGAAAATCCGGTACCCCCCTGTGAAATAGAAAAACTCGCCGACGATTGCGCTGGTGCTGTTTGTTAATACGTCAGTAAACGATGGCTCCCTTGTAGGCAGCCAGCATTGCAGAATCTCGACACAAAATGAAAGTACCCCGCTTAACAACAGGATGAAAGGAACTGCTTTGAAAGGCGACACTCCCTTGCCTTGAGTCACGGCGGCAAGCCCGAATCCCAGAGGGATGAAGAGCAACAGGTTGATCGCGATGTCGCCAAAGTCCCACGGATCGCCGATTCCAGCTTCGAGTTGCTCGCTTCCATCCACGTAGCCTCTCACGCTGCCGTCATATACAAAAGCAACATGAGTCCAGCCACCAAGTGCTGGTTTTACGCTGAACGGACCACGTAAACGACCGCTTGTATCTCCAAAATAGAAATCAACGGACTTGGCATTGTTCCCATTAAACTGGATACCATACTGATAGTAGGGATACGCCATTAGCCCCCGATGCCAGGGCATTGCAACAATCACACCATCCGTTGGATAGTCATCCAGCTCAATCAGCATCGAAATAGTCAAATTCCGTCCGGAAACATCAACGGATGGGCTATTTGCCACTCGCAGATACTGGCCTAACCCGTCGAAGACATGAGGGCTCTTCTTGTCCTCCATAATCCACACTGGAGGTTTGACACGATCGCCATCCTTGCCGATGTTCAACTCATCCGTTCGACCGGTTCCTGACGTCTCAAAAAAAACGTTGGAAGCGGCAACGTCCTTCATTTTCGAACGTTTGTAACTCGTACCGACCAAATTGACCGGAGATTTGGATTTGACCTCTAGGGCTCGCTTCGCTTCGTGCGCGATCTGAAAAGGAGTCAGGGCGTTGCGATAGATACGCAATTCGGAAATCTTGCCCCTGAAAGCAGGACCGAACACAGCATCAGTACCAATTATCAGGTCGTTGCCGCGAGACTCAATCGTCCGGGAAAGTCCGAACTTGTTACTGAAATTGATGTGCCCTTCAAAAGAAAAATCAAATGGGAAAAGCGTTGCAGCAAGAATCAACGCCAAACCCCACATCACCATCATCCATCCGGATCGACCAGAGAGTGCTGTAGCTCCGGAGGAATAGGCATTTTGCCGTTTTCCGCAGACTTTCAAGTTCGCATGCCAAATGTATCGAATCCTTCAAGAGTAGGAGATTCGCAATGCGCCATGTTACCAAAGGGCCCATATCAAGCAGGACAGGCTCCTTCCGTCGGTTCCGAGACGGGCTCGGAATTGAGAATAATCTCGACGTTCGCCGCAGGAATATTGATAAAGCGGATCAGACAGCCGATTCTTGCGGAAATGCTCGGCGGTCCGCTCGCAGCCAATATAAAGGTCAGTTGCGTCCCGTAACGACTGACAAAAAGGCCTGTGATAGTGAAACGCGATGGAATGCAGAATTCTGAGAGAATCTGCAGGACAATCAGACACTTCTCGTCTCTTCCCGTTTCACATTTTTCGGCGCGAATCGATGCAGTTTCGCGCGGGCGAGGCTCATGATGTCGGCGGACTTCTGAATTGTCCTCCCGGCCCCCGCGTTGGCGTATTCTCCGTTGAAACGAAAATGGAGGCGCTACCCGTTTGCTGTCCCATCAAAGAGCCACGTTCTTTTCACCCGCTGGCAAGGACTTTCCCAGAATTCAGACCTCACCCGTGAATTCTCCGCGGGCGGGATAGTCCTTTGAGATGGCTACATCTACCGCTCCCAGGAGATCCTGGAACTGCGGCCGTGCGAATGGCATGGTTTGTACTGATCCGTAATAAAGCGTCCCGTCCGGACGGACGAGGAAAACGCCAGGCTCACTGAACAACGCGGGCTCTTCGATACCAATGGATGTCTGTCCCCGGGAGGTGCTGATAAACAGGCCCCATTGTCGCGCACTGCGCAGGCTCAAACCGAAAGCGAACCTGAGCATTTTTGCGTTGACCTTCTGCGCCATCTGTCGGCCTCGCTCTTCCGTGTCACTGCTGATCGCCGTGACCTGAACGCCGCGCGTCTGAAACTCCGGCGTAAGGCGTTCGAGCTCCAGCAGGTACTTCGCGCAGATCGGGCAGTGCAGCCCACGATAGAAGACGAGCAGATCGAACCTTTCGGCTGGAGAAGCGCCCAGCACAAACCGCCCACCTGTGGTGAGGGGTACGTTTAGTGCCGGTACCGGGTATCGGGGAAGCAAGCAATTTGGGGTCGTTGGCATGATTTTTCGGTGTTGGGATATGTTGCACAGGAACGGCTAGTCGTCTCGGCTGCCGAGCCGAGACTACGCGAGGCTCCTCGCCTCGTCAAAACAATTGACCGATGCGCGCGCATTGCTGCGCGCGCAGTTGTCGCGTGCGCTCAGCCGGCCATGGCGGCAACCTGCCGCTCGGTCTCCTTGGGGTTGGCAAAGAAGCCTGCGCCCATCCCCTGACTCATCGGATCTGGAAAGATTTCTTCGACGCCGGCCTCAATTCCGGCAACGATCTCGCGAGCCGCATCCGCAGGCGAAGTCTTGTCCAAGGGAATTCCCTCGGCCATGCGGGTGTCAATTGGACCGGGATAGATGCCGAATACCTGCGTCCCTTGGCCTTTGAGCATTATGCGCGTCGCCTGCGTCAACGAGTGCACAGCCGCTTTTGACGCGCTGTAGGACGCGAGCAGCGCAAAACTCACGAACGACGCCACGGAGGCGATATTGGCGACGACCCCTCCGCCATTCCTGGCAAGTACAGGGGCGAACGCCTGGGTCACGGAAAATGTGCCGATGAAATTGACTTCCATTTCCTGCCGGCCGGCAGTGATCCATTTTGGATCCGTAAAGGCTCCGCCAGCGTGACCGGCATAACCGGCATTGTTGATCAGCAGGTGCACGTCTGGCGCCGCGGAAACCGCGGCCGCGATTTGCGCCACGTCGGTCACATCGAGGCGCAGCGCAACGACCCGGGCGCCATGTCGCGCCGTCAGCGGCGCAAGATCATTGACATTACGCGCCGCAGCGTAAACCTTCGCCGCCCCCGCCGCCACTAGCGCATTCACGATCGCCTCGCCAATACCGCGGTTGGCGCCGGTAACCAGCGCCGTCTTGCCTTTAATTGAGTAACCCATCTTATTCTCCTGGCAATTGAATTGAATAGACAGACCTGTCTATTTCCGACTTGACTGTAGACAGATCTGTCTGTATTGTCAATACATGCCCGGAAAAAAGCATTCACCTACCCCCCGGACCACCGTTCGCGAACGGCTTCTGGATACCGCAGACCGCCTCTTCTATCAGGAAGGGGTGCGGGCGGTGGGCATCGACCGGGTGTTGGCCGAAGCCGGGGTGGCCAAGGCTTCTCTCTATTCGCACTTCGGCTGCAAAGATGATTTGGTTGCCGCCCATGTCGAGCGCCGCGCCGCAGGCGCCCGGGCGCAAATCGAGGCCTACCTTGCCGCAATTCCGCCTGCCGAGCGCGCGCTGCGATTCTTCGACTGGGTCGTGGAATGGACAAAATCACGGGACTTCCGGGGCTGCCCATTGCAGCACATCGTGGCCGAAGTGAGCGACACCAACCATCCAGCCCGAGCCGTGGTCGCAGAGCAGCGCAGGTGGATGCACGCGAAATTCCTGGAGTGGGCGCGCGCGGCAGGCGTTGCCAAGCCGGCCGCAACAGCCGGCGCGCTGATGGTGCTGTTCGACGGCGCGGTTGCCGCGTCCGAACATGATGGCCCGCAGCGGGCGCGCGACGCACGCTGGATTGCCGAGCAGTTGCTGTCGCGCTGATTTGTTCACCCTGGGCCGACGTCTACTCTTTGCCGTGACGCAGCTCTTCTCTTCCTTGCCGACTACGGCGTTCGGCGAGAAGGTCTATCGGGCATTGCAGGCTCACATGTTGATTGTCGCGTCGCTTTGAACCACCTTTCCGATTCGCGTTGAACCGTGCGAAGGTTGCGAAGACCACAATAAATCAGGCACCCACTATTGCCGACGTGGATCACGTGCGGCATGAAAAAGTGGGGCAATCCGATGCGATATTCGACATTTGGCTAGCTGTTTGGCCCCCGCTCCATGGAATACGGTTGCCACCGACGCAGGTTTCCTCGCTCCAGAACCGACGGGTTCACGCAGCTGCGTGGCCATTGGCCGTTCAGCACGAGGGCGAGTTCCTGGCCGACACGGCGGCGGCGCGCCGGATCGAACCGGGCGGAGGCCGAGGCCACGTGGGCAGTCAGGATCACGTTTTCCATCTTCATCAGCGGATTGACCGGGGCCGGCGGCTCCTGCTCCAGGACATCGAGGCCGGCGCCGGCGATCCAGCCTTGCTCGAGCGCCTTGATCAGGGCAGGCTCGTCGACCGTCGGGCCGCGGCCGGTGTTGATGAAGAGCGCGGTCGGCTTCATCAGCCGGAAGTGCTCCTCCTTCAGCAGGTGATAAGCGTCGGGCGTGGCCGGCGCGTGCATCGAGATGATGTCCGACTGCTGCAGGACCTGGGCGAGGCTGGCCGGCTCCACCCCGTACGGACTCATCACCACCTCCTCGATGTAGGGATCGTAGGCGAGGATGCGCACGCCGAACGGCTTGGCCCGCATCGCCACCGCGCGCGCCACGTGCCCGAAGGCGATCAGGCCGAGCGTCTGGCCCATGAGTCGCGGGATCTGCAAGAGCTGCGGTCGGCCTTCCTTCCAGCGCCCCTCCCGCACCATGCGGTCCTGGACTACCAAACGCCGGAACGTGGCCAGGATCAGCATCATGGCGTGGTCGGCGACCTCTTCGATGAAGGTGTCGGGCACGTTGGTGACCGGGATGCCCTTGGCCGTCGCCGCCGCCACGTCCACCGAGTCCACGCCGACGCTACCGAGCGTGATCACTTTGCAGCGCTCGAGACCGTCGATGATGCGCTTGGTGATGGGCCGGCCCTTGGCGTACAGCGCGTCGGCGTCACGCGCGGCGGCGATGAACTCCTCCTCACTCTTGGCGGCGACCTCGACGATCTCGGCGCCGATCGGGGTGAGCGCTTCCAGTTCGTAGTCGTAGGCGGCGCCGGGGCCCGCGTAAGTGACGCCGGCGGGAGTGACCACTTTGAACTTCGCCATGTCCGTTCCTCCTGTCAGGTATTCGTATCAGGCGAACATCGAGAAGTTTTCGGCCTTCTCGGTGATTAACTCCAGCAACGCCGGCACGCCCTCGCGCGTGTTGCCTACAGACTCGGCAGCAAGCTCAATGCTTCGCATTCAGTTCGCCGATCCGTTTCTTACCCCGTGCCGCCGCAAATTGATCTCGTGCTTAAGTCCGCTCAATATCCTTCCTGCAGCAACGGGAACGCACTCAGCACGTGCGGCGCTCCCACCGGCTCGGCGGGCAGTACGCAGTCGGGCCCGAGCTGGTCAATCGACGACAAGCCCATCAACTGCAGGTTGAGGCGCATCTCCAGTTCCAGTAACTCGAGCGCGCGCACGACCGCCGACGCCCCGCCCGCGGCCATCGCCAGCGCTTCGAGTCGGCCGATCGCGACCGCATCAGCGCCCAGGGCCAGAGCTTTCAGCACATCGGTGCCGCGCAAGATTCCACCGTCGAAGAGGATCGTGGCGCGGCCACGTGCGACGCGCGCTATCTCGGGCAGCGTGTCGAGCGAAGCGCGTGCATGATCCAGCTGCCGACCGCCGTGATTGGACACGTAGATCACCTCGACGCCGTACTGCACGGCCAACTCCGCATCCTCAGCGCAGGCAATGCCCTTGAGCACCAGCGGGATGTCGAAGCGCTCCTTGATGCGCCGGACCAGCGCCCAGCTCATGCTCGGCTGCAGGGTGACCGCCGGCGGGGGCAACGGCTTGCCGTCGGGACCCCTGCCGCTGAGCGAGACCCAGCCCTTCAGCACGTCGCGCTCGCGGCGACTGCCCACCTGCGTGTCCACGGTAAGGCAGAACGCCTTGTAGCCGGCGGCTTTGGTGCGGGCGATGATGTCCATCATCCACGCCTCGTCGCCGTTCACGTAGAGCTGGTAGATCTTCGGCCCGGCGCAGTCGCGCGCGACGGATTCGAAGTCCGGCTTGCAGGCGGAGCTCAGGATCTTGATGCTGCCAAAGGTCTCGGCCGCCCGCGACGCCGACAGTCCGCCGCCGCTCTCGAAGCCCTGCAGCGAGCCGATCGGAGCCAACAACACCGGGATGCGCAGATCGACACCCAGCAGGGTGCGCCGCAGGTTGACCTTGGAGACATCGTTCAGCACTCTGGCCTTGAGCGCCAGCCGGTCGAAGGCGAGCCGGTTGCGCTTCATCGAGGTTTCGGTCTCGGCCGCGCCTGCCAGGAAGTCCCATTCACCGCGTGGCAGCTGCTCGCGCGCCCGTTTGATGATGTCCTGCAAGGTCTTGATGTCAGTGCTCATGCTCGCCTTTCGATTTTTCTCGCAATTCCATGCACTGCGCGGCAGTGTATCGACTTTCTGGATTAGCGCTATTCGTCCACAACACCGTGAACCCGGATGCGCGCACTGCCAAGCGGCCGAGGTGATACCACCGCACGCTGCGCCGGGGACGTGGTGTGGGGCGACTCCAGGAACGAATGCGGGTTCCGGACCGCACTATGCCTTCCTGCTCATGGCACGGGTTTTTGGGTCACAATGATATCTTGCGTCACACTGTCATGGGGCATCCTGACATGGCGGTTCATTGGCCTGCCATCACGGTTTTGCCCACGGCTCCTTTGCCAACGCAAAACAAAGTGGGCAGGCAAGTGGTGAAACATTTACGGAGGGAAATCACATGGAAGGTTCCACAAAGTCCAGGGCCCAGGTTCGTGGAGATGCCATCGCCGGCATGGTGGCGCGCGTTCGACACATCGAGCGCGACAAAGGCGTCAATCCTTCCGCGCTGTTGGAAATCAAGACCGTGCTACTGCAATTGGCGGCGCAGACAGACTTGTTTCCTCTGGAAGACTTCCCCTCCCCCGGGCCCGGCTCCGGCCGTCCTTCCTGCCTTTATCGGCTCTCCGAGGACGATGACCATCGATTCGCGCTATACGCGAACTCCACCCGGCTGCGCTATGTGAATGCGCCGCACAACCACACCACCTGGGCGGTGATTGTCGGCGTGCACGGGGAGGAGCCCAATCGCTTCTATCGCCGCACGGCCGATGGTGGCGTGGAGGATATTGGTGGCGAGGTTGTGCGGCCCGGCACCGGTGTTACCTTCATGCCCGATGATTTGCACTCGCTGGACATCAAGGGCGAAGCGCCCCTGCTCAACTTCCACATGTACGGATTGGCGATCGAACAATTGACAAAGCGCCAGTACTACACTGCGCGTGAACATGTCTGGCGCCATTTTCCCCCTCACAGCGACATCCGCGAGGCCCGATGGCGCGGGTAGCCCGGCCGGCGCAACTCAAGGCGATGTTGCGCGACGGGCAGGAACTGGCCCTGGTCGATGTCCGGGAGCAAGGCGTCTATTTTCACGGACATCTGTTGTTTGCGGCATGCATTCCGCTGAGTCATCTGGAGATGCGCGTGGCGGATTTGATTCCACGCAAGGGAACGCGCATCGTGGTTTGCGATGGCGGCGATGAGGATCTCGCCAGGCGCGCGGCGGACAGATTGACCAGTTTCGGATACCTGGATGTCGCGGTGCTTGAAGGCGGCGTGCGCGGCTGGCGCGAAGCAGGCTACGAAGTCTTTTCGGGCGTCAATGTGGTCAGCAAGGCCTTCGGCGAATACGTTGAACATCGCTACGACACGCCCCGCCTGAGCGCCGAGGAACTCAACGCCAGGATCGCGCGCGGGGAGAACATGATCATCCTGGACAGCCGGCCGATGGAGGAATACACCAATCTGAGCATTCCGGGCGGCATTGATTGCCCCGGAGCAGAACTGGTGTATCGCGTATTCGATGCCGCACCGGCACCGGACACCCTGGTGGTCGTGAATTGCGCCGGCCGCACCCGCAGCATCATCGGCGCGCAGTCCCTCCTCAATGCCGGCATTCCCAATCGCGTGATGGCATTGAAGAACGGCACCATGGGTTGGCAGTTGGCGGGCTTTGAGGTGGCGCGTGGCCAGACCCGGCACGCCGCCGATCCTTCCGATGCAGGTTCGGCGCGTGCACGTGTCGCCGCCGGGCATGTCGCAGTGCGTTTCAACGTCAAGACCATAGACATGGCGAGGCTCGCGCAGTGGCAGGCAGAAAGCGATTCGCGCAGCCTCTACGTGCTGGACGTGCGTACCGCTGCGGAATTCGCAGCCGGCCACCTGCCCGGCAGTCGTCACGCGCCCGGCGGGCAGCTGGTGCAGGCCACCGACGAATATGTGGCCACACGGCACGCCCGTGTCGTGCTGGTGGACGACAACGGTGTGCGGGCCATCATGACCGCTTCCTGGTTAAATCAAATGGGATGGAACGAGGTGCGGGTTCTCTACGGCGGATTGACAGGTGAACTGGAAACGGGCCCGCATGTCGCGACGCGCTTCGATTTCGCCGCCGCGCCCACCATGACGGCGAAATCGCTTCAGAAGTCACTTGCGCAAAGCGATAAATGGACGGTGTTCGATTTTGCCACCAGCCTGCAGTTTCGCCGTCAGCACATCCCCGGCGCCCGCTGGGCTGTTCGGTCGCGGCTCGCGGAGGCCCTGGCCGTGTTGCCCGACGCTCATCGGGTCGTCGTCACGTCTCCCGGCGACATCCTGGCCCACTACGCCGCCCGGGATCTCATGCGTGCGCAACCGACGCGTGACGTCAAAGTCCTGGAGGGCGGCACCCGCGCCTGGATGGCAGCCGGTTACGCAAGCGCGAGCAACGCGGACGGCTTTACTACGAAAGCCAATGACGTCTGGTACAAACCCTACGAACAATCAGAGGGCGTACGCAAGGCCATGGAGGAATACCTCACCTGGGAAGTCAACCTGATGCCGCAGATCGAACGGGACGGCGACGCCCGCTTTCGCTGAGCTCGCATCTGGCGCCCGCCCTTCAACCATACGGCGATCCGTCCTTGTGCACAAACCTCCACGTTGAATCCACCAGAACAGCTTTCAGATCGTCATCAGGATAGTTGGCCTCATCCCCCGGGAACTCTGCTGCCGACTTCCAGGCACACGACTTCCCCGGCCGTTTCATTGATCAAGTGATGTGCGTTGACGGTGTCGGCCTTGAAACCCGCACACATGGCAGGATGAATGACTTGTTGTTGCCCTGGTTCGTTTCACTCACGTTCGCGTAACGAGCGGTCACGAGAGCCAGCGGCTCCCGGACCGGTCAAATGTGGCCTCTTTCCTGCGGACTGCGAAGCTGCGACTCCACAAAAGCAGAACGAATCCATCCGCGCAAACTCGAAACAGCCCGGCCCAGCTTTTGCCCCATATGGCTCACCAGTTGTCCAATGTATTCCGAGCGCATCTGCTTCGCTCTTTTCGCCAATGACTCGAGCGTCTCGCCGCCAGGAATAGCTGGCGTCGCCGGCCACGCATTGGATTTTTCGGGCTTCGCCACCGATACCATGCTGCCCTCGAGGGCCGTGACCAGGGCGAGGCCGGTCTTGCTTAAGACCATGGCCTCGCCAGGTGAGAGGACATGGTCCCGCGCGTCGCCTTCCTGAGTTACCCAGACGCGTCCCATCAACACCAGAATTTGCGTACCAGGTCCGGAGCGAATCGGCACGGACTGTTGCTTCTTTATCACGACACCTGCTTGGGCGAGATCGACGTACATGTTATGCTCCTTTGCATTCCTTTTGCACACGTATAGGGATGTGCCATGAGTGCGATTCTCTCTATGTAATGCGAACCTCTCAAACGGTATTTTGGAATGTCATGCATGAGAAATAGGAATGCATAAAAAACCCTTCGACCTGCCTCCGCTGGGATTGATCGAGGGATTTGAAGCGGCCGCGCGCAATTTAAGTTTTACCAGGGCGGCCGGGGAATTGTTCCTGACCCAATCCGCGATCAGCCGCCAAATCAAGACATTGGAAGAACGGTTGGGCGTGCCTCTTTTCCAGCGACGTACCCGCGCACTGAACCTCACCGAAGCCGGAGAGACCCTCTACCGGACGGTCGCCGAGATGTTGCGGAGGCTGGAAGACACGACAACACTAATCCGCAGCCCGACGGCAGAGCGCACTTTTACCGTGACGACGACGGCGGCATTTGCCTCGCTCTGGCTCATTCCAAGGCTGGCTGGTTATACGAAACAACGCCCGGAAGTGGACGTGCGGATTTCTGCCACAGCAGATGTGGTGGACCTGGAACGCGGGCGCATAGAACTCGCGATCCGCTACAGCGGACCGATCCACACACAACCCGCGGCCAAGCTGTTCAATGAAGAGGTGTTCCCGGTTTGCAGTCCCGCGCTGTTGAGAAACCATTCCCATGCGCTCAAGAAACCGTCCGATTTGAAACATTTCGTTCTGCTTCATTATGAGGATGCGCGCAATGCCGCTCCCTGGCTCGGGTGGACGCAGTGGCTCCAGGCGCTGGGAATTTCCGACCTGAGGCCGGCCGGCGCCTTGCATTTCAGCCACTACGATCAAGTAGTGGCCGCGGCCACGAACGGTCAAGGCGTGGCGCTTGGGCGCAGCCCCCTGCTGAAGCGGCAGATTCGCGATCGAGAATTGGTGGCGCCCTTCAGTGCCAGATCAGTCGCCCCGCGCGCGTATTACGTCATTCAGTCGGCAGCGGCTTCCCGCAACGAGGATGTCAAAGACTTCGTCGCATGGTTGCGCGAAGAAGCCAGGGCTGAAATGGCAGGGAAAAAGCGAGAACACGCTTCGCGCCTCTAATTCTCTCTGAACACCTGAAGGTGGATTGACAGGCCACACTGGGCAGTGCAGTCCCGGTTGATGCAGGCTCTGGTTCTTCTGTCTGACGAATATGGTGCCTCGTCCTTTCCGGAAAATGAAGAAGAATTCTCGCGCGTCAAACCCCGCAACCCATGCTGCAAGCACTGCGATATTTACTTTGACGGGTATCGAAGGAGCCCGCCCCTCCTGCCCTGCCCTTCAGGAGGGAATGTCCACCAAATCGTTCAGACCGCATCGATCCATGCCACGAGCGCGATACAGGATGCGTTTGGACAAATCCGGAACGGCCATTTCCTGATGCTGCCGCGCTGCCAGTTCCCGGTCGAAATGAGAGGTGGTGGGCATGTAACGAATGGTGATTGCGCGCCGCTGCGCGGGCGTGTCATTGCCTTGCGAACCATGAATGAGATACAGATCGAAGAGGATTATCTGGCCCGCTTCGATCTCGAGGGGCTCTTCGGCGTCAAAACCCAGTGCCTGCCAATCGAGTTCCTGATTGAGGGTCAGTTTGCTCGCATCGACGGTGCGGTGCGTGTACAACTCGCGTGGCCGGTGCGAACCGGAAACTACCCGCATGCATCCGTTGGCGCGCGTCGCGTCATCCAGTGCCAGCCAGACGCTCGTGGTCGCCAGGGGACGAATCGGCCAATACTGGCCATCCTGATGCCATGGCGTGGGCACACCATCGAACGCCGGTTTGCCAAAGACCCCGGTGCCCCAGATCGCGATGTCCGGGCCGGTAAACTCGGCAACCATGTCGACGATCTCGGGCGCCGCCGCGAGGGCAAGCACCCCCGGGGCGAAACGCTGCAAATCAGGCAGGTAATTGCGTTTCCCGGGCTGGTCCGCCAGCGCCGTCTCAACCAGCGCACGCAGCTCGGACACACGTTGTGCGGAAAGCCGCCAGTCCGGGACAACCCAGCCTTGATCATGAAAGTGCGTTCGCTGCTGTTTGGCAATCATGTCCGCATAGCGGTTCGCTTCGCACAACAAATCATCGACAAAACGGAATTTTCAAAGTGTACACACGAAATGGCGGGCATTCGCGATGCGACTTGCGTTCAGCAGTCCGCCTCAGCGAATGCTGCGGCCGCCGTCGACGGGAATCGCGAGACCGGTCATGAACGAAGCATCACCACTGGCTAGAAACGCAATCGTCGAAGCCACCTCCTCCGGCTGTGCCATTCTTCCGATCGGGTGTTTGGCGATGATGCCGCGCGTTGCCGCATCCCGATCTGGCGCCGTGCCCAGCATCTCGTGGATCATGGGCGTCTCTATCGTTGCTGGACAAACGCAGTTCACCCGGATGTTCTCTGCGATGTGATCGAGCGCGAGTGACATGGTCATCGCCATCACGCCGCCTTTGGTCGCCGCGTAGGCAACCAGGCGGGTGTTGCCCCGGATGGCGTTGATCGAGGCGAGGTTCACGATCGCCCCACCGCCGCGTTTGCGCATCAGGGGAATGGCCTTCTTGCAGCCCATGAAAGTCCCCTTGAGATTGACCGCCATGACCTCGTCCCACATTTCCCACGATGTTTCCTCCGCCGTGGCGATGGGTCCGATTCCCGCATTGTTGACCAGTACATCAAGACCGCCATACTTCTTTACGACATACCCCAAGGCCGCATCCCACGCCGCCTCGGAACGCACGTCGAGTACGACCGCGTCGATTCCAACAGTGGCCACCCGTTGGGATTCGTTGAGAATGCCGGCAACTGCCGTACCACCCTCCTCGGCAATTCGTCTGGCCGTGGCCAGACCGATGCCACTGCCCGCGCCGGTCACCAGCGCGACTTTCCCCTGAAATCGTTTCAAGTTGGTTTCCTGTACAAGTTTCCGAAGAACCCGTCCACCATGGCACCACGTCCGGATCGCAAAATCGACTTGTGCTCGCGCTTGTGAAATTTCCTCACACCATCACCAGTTCGATCAGATAAGGTCCCCGCACAGCCATCGCACGTTTGAATTCCCGCGCCAGTTCTTCCAGATCGTTTGCGCGACCGGCTTCGACGCCATGGCCTCTGGCCAGCGCCACCCAATCCAGGTTCGGCCGCTCGAGGCTCATCATGTCGGTGGCCCTTTGCCCCGGCGAGCCGGCGCCCACGTTTGCGAATTCGCCCTTGAGGATGGCGTAGGAACGGTTGGCGAGTACAACCACCGTCACGTTCAATCCCTCGCGCGCCATGGTCCAGAGGGCTTGCAGGGTGTACATTCCACTACCGTCGCCTTCCAGCGTGATGACTTTGCGATCGGGGCATGCAATGGCCGCACCGACGGCCACCGGCAGGCCGAAACCGATGGAGCCGCCCATGTTGTTGAGCCAGTCATGGGGCGGCGTGCCCGCCGTGAGTGGAAACAATCCTCTGCCGGTACTGACGGACTCGTCCACCACGATGGCGTTTTCCGGCATCAGCGCGCCCAGCACGGCACCGATGCCTTCCTGCGTGACGCGGCCTGTCGGCAAACTCGGGCGCGCGGAATTGGCAACGTAGAGCGGCGGCGTGGCCGTCGCGCCAAGCTCTGCAGCGAGGTCTTCGAGTGCCGCGTCGATATCGTGCTCCACACCCGCGAAAGCCGTGCTGGAACAACCCTGCGGCGCGAGGATGCTGGGTTTGTCGGGATACGCAAAGAATGACACCGGGAATTTGGCGCCGGCCAGCACGATGTGGCGCACGTCTTTCAACCTGTCCAGCGCAAGATCGACCACATAGGGCACGCGATCGACTTGCACGCGACCTGCACCGCGCTGCACACGCGCGTTGAAACCCGACGCCATCACGCGGCAACCAGTCTTCGCCGCAATGCGCCCCGCCCAATGCAGCGAGTGCTCCATGAGTCCTCCACCCCCCAACAGCAGCAGGGAGCTCGCACCTTGTGTGAGCGCACGCGCCGCTTCGACAACGCTGTCTCGCGGCACCCTGACGCGCGCCCGCATCGGCGACTTGGCCGCGACGCCTTCGGCGTCATTCCACGCGGTGTCGGCGGGAAGGATCAGCGTTGCAATCTGCCCCGGGGCTTGTCGCGTGGCATCCATGGCGGCCGCACCATCGCGTGCGACCTCCTTCGACGACCGCGAAGTCTTCACCCAATGCGAAACCGGACGCGCAATCCCTTCGATATCGGAAGTCAGCGGTGCGTCATGTTTGATGTGATGGGTGGCGTGCTCGCCTACGATGTTGACAACGCCGGAGCCCGCCTTTTTCGCATTGTGCAGGTTGGCCAGCCCATTGGCCAATCCCGGGCCGAGATGCAGCAGCGTCGACGCGGGATTGCGCGCCATGCGGTAGTAACCATCGGCGGCCCCCGTGACCACGCCTTCGAACAAGCCCAGCACGCAACGCATGCCTTCGACCTTGTCCAGCGCGGCAACGAAATGCATTTCGGAAGTGCCGGGGTTGGCAAAGCACACATTGACGCCACCCGCCACCAGGGTTCGAACCAGACTTTCTGCGCCGTTCATTCGCGGTAATCTTTCATCAGAAGGGAGTGCAGAGGTTAGCACGAAGCACAGCGCCTATCGCGCCTCGGAGACACAGGCTTGCGCAGGGCGGAAAAGAAACTTGCCCGCATCAGAATTCGACATGCACCTGGTACAGCGCCGCGATTTAACGGTGACTCCAGACTGGGGTGACCAGGGCTTCGTTCAAGAATACGTGCGCCGGCAACGTTGCGACGTAACGAATCCGCAGGGATGGCGCCAGCATGCAAGCGCCGGTTATCCAGGCGTTTCGAGTCAGAACCGCGAAAAATCCGGCTCGCGCTTTTCCAGGAAAGCCGTGAAGGCTTCCTTGGCTTCCGGGGAGTCCAGACGTTCGCGAAAGACTTCGCTTTCTTCTACGATGCGCTTTCCAACGTTCGCGGCATCGTGCTGCTTCATCAGCCGTTTGGTTAACCGTACCGAGGCGGGCGGGAGCGCGGCCAGCGCGGCCGCGACGCCGGACGCATGCGCGAGCAGTTCCTCCGCGCCGACGACTCCGGTGACAATACCCGCACTCAGGGCCTTGTCGACATCAAATGGCTTGCCCAGCAGCAATAGCTCCGCGGCACGATGGTAACCGGCCATCATCGGCAACAGCAGGCTCGAAGCCGCCTCGGGCACCAGGCCTAGCGACGTGAACGGCAACCGAAAGCGTGCGTCCGGGGACGCGTAGACGAGGTCGCAATGCAGCAGCATTGTGGTGCCAATGCCGACTGCAACGCCGCTGACGGCAGCCACAATCGGTTTGGTCGCGGACGATATTTGTTGAAGAAAGACAAATACCGGGGAATCTTTGCTGTGAGGGGGGTGATCGAGAAAATCCTTGAGATCATTGCCGGCACAGAAACAATCCTGTTGCCCATGAATCAGGATCGCCCGCACTTGCGAATCGCCTTCGGCACTGGCGATGGCTTGTGCCAGCTCGCGGTACATCTGTGCGGTGAGCGCATTCTTCTTTTCTGCCAGGTTCAGGGCAACGAATGTAATGCGATTCTTAACCTCTGTTGAAACATGAGCCATCGAAGTGCCGTCCTTTTGTTGATTGAAGGGGGTTGCGAAATCCCGTCCCCACATCCTGATCCGGGGTCTGCAACTTCGGTTCAAGTCGTTCTGCGCGCACTCGTTCCGTCGCCAGAGCTCTTGAACGAACGCTATGGCGCCAATTGAGGCCGGATGACGATCTCCGTCGGGCAGCAGTGCCCCGAAGAAGCCAGCACGAAAGCCACGGCATCGGCGATATCTTCCGGGCGAATCATGCGCTCCGTCCGCATGCCGAAGTGCGCGGTGAGGGCCGTATCGACAAATCCCGGCATGATGCTGGAGACTTTGATGCCGAACTCGCGCACGTCGTCAAACAAACAACCGGTGAAGCCCTGCACCGCATGCTTGCTGGCGGCATAGATGGCGCTGCCCGCATTGGTGTGGCGCCCGCTGATGGAGGAAATGTTGATAATCGCGCCTTGCCGCCGTTCTATCATTTCCGGCAACGCGCTGCGCGTGAGCGCCATGACCGCCCCGAAATTGAGATCGAGCACCGCGCGCCAGGCGTCAAGATCTGCGTCCTGCACTGCGCCGCGCTGGACGGCCCCGGCATTGTTGATCAGCACATCAATCGGCCCGAAACGCGCGCGGGCCGCGCGCACCGCATCGGCAAGGTATTTCGATTCGCGCAAATCACCGGCCAGGAAATCGGCTTTCGCCGACAATGCGGTACATTCGGCCTTGACTGCAGCCAGTGCATTCGCATCACGCCCGAGCAGGAACAAGTCGTAGCCCAGCGCGGCGAGTCGCAGCGCGATTGCGCGACCAATACCCTTGCCCGCACCGGTGACCAAAGCCGTCTGTGCCATATTGTATTTCTCCCGTGGAAAACGCCGCCCTGCTAAGGCTTGCGGAACTTCAGTACGAACCCGTCGACCGGAATCGTCGCTTTAAAGAAAGGGGTATCCCTGGGGTCGTCCGGATTTCGCAGGAAACCCGCATCCGCCACAAACTCAAAACCCGCTGCCGCTAATTCGCTGCGCACCACACTTTCCTCGATGCGATGCACGCTCTGTGTCTGCGTGATTCCGGTGCCAGGATTGCCGGCATGATCGACGATGACCAACATGCCGCCGGGCTTGAGGGCATCGAGAATCGTTTTGTTCATCTTCGGTCGATCTCGATTGAGCCATACCGTGTCGTGATAGAAATAAGCGATGATGACCAGATCAAGAGGGCCAGCCCCGGCTGGCAGAGGGTCGTCCGTAGGGCGCACCACGTGCTGCACGTTGCCCATGACCGGTGTGGCGAAGCGTGCCGGAACGGTACTCTTGAGGAACTTCTCGAACACGACTGGGTCGTTCTGCGCGATGACTCGCCCTTTCGGCGTTACGGCACGGGCGAGGAGTTCCGCCGTGTAACCACCCCCGGTACCCATGTCGAGCACCGACATTCCGGTCCGGACCTCTGCGAACGCGAGCAACTCGGCAGGGTGGCGACGAGCGTCTGCGTCTCGGTCGGCCTGGCTGCGGTCAGGGCTGGCGAGCATGGCCTTGATTTGCTCCGGCACGTCGGCCGCGCTTGCCACGTTAAACGTGATCGCAAAAACAGCAATCGCCGCGTAAGCGGTGGCAAGTTTCAGCACGTTAGCCGCTCGAATAATCCGTTGGGGCAAGAGACGTGGGTTGGGTTGATTCATGATTTGAAACCTCCATGGTGCGATGAAAAATGCCCCGCACCTCGCGCCGGGCCTGCATGGGCTGCTGAGTCTTGTTGCAGCCACGTGAAACTAATTCAAAGATGTACTGGGTTCAAGCCTTCGCGCTGGGGCGGATCGCGATTTTTTCGTGCCAGCGCGCCACATTGCCGCATTCAGCGGGAATGGTGATTTCGGCACGCTTGGCAAATTCGATCGTGATGAACGACGTGATGTCGGCAATCGAAAAATTCGCGCCGGCGACAAAAGCGTTGCCAGCCAGTTGCCGATCCCAGAGCTCGAAGAACCGCGCCACACGCTTCTTGCCGCGCTCGACCAAGGCTGGAATCTGCGGAAACCCACCCGGCACCCCGGCGACACTTCGGTCCGCGAACATCGGTGCTGCGTTACGCACCGACTCGCCTGCAGCGTCCAGGCCATTTGATTCCGCGCGCCGGTTCCACATCTCGACGATCGCTGCGTCCTTGCCGTCGCGGCCCATCAGCGGCGGCATCGGATGCAGCGCTTCAAAATAGCGACAGATTGCGACCGACTCGCCGATGCAGGTGCCGTCGTCGAGCTCGAGTACCGGGATGACCGAGAAAGGATTCAGCTTGACGAAGTCCGGGGCGAACTGTGCACGCTCGCGCGTGTTGACTTGCACCATCGGCACTTGAACACCTTTCTCTGCCAGGAACATTCGCACTCTGCGCGCATTCGGTGCAAGCGCAAACTCATGCAACTTCATTCTGCGGAATCCCTTTCTGTTGTTGATTCGAATACCACTGCACTGCCGGATCGAATCGGATTATCCGGCTTATGCTTCCGACCGGCAATCTATGGACCCAGACAGCCGCTCTTGTCTGTCACGGCCCGACGCGGCGTAGGTGCTGCTCGATCCTTGTTGCCCCAGGCCGGGGATCGAGGAGGTATGGACGATCGCGCCATGGCCTTGGTGACCGCCCTCACCGAAGGTGAAATCGATCCTGACGCACTTAAGTGAGTCTATCACCCCACCCCAGGTGGCTCGCGCCCGTGGGCCCGCGCGAATACCCAACCTCCCGGCTTGAGCGCTCCTCCGAGACGTGATACGGTCCAAACTCATATTCTTCACGGAGCGAAGCATGCGAACGATTTGGACCTTTCCGATTCTGTTGTCGACCCTGGTTGCGATTCACGGTTGCGGCGGCGGGGCCGGCGAAGGCGCTGCGACAGCGGATGCGTCTGGATCGTCTGCCACGACTGGCGCAGCGATCCAGATCCGCAGGATGGAGAACTCAGGCGAAGCGTCCGACGCGGGCCGCATCACGCTGGCCGTCGCCGATGCTGCAGGCAAGGCGACAGTCGTCGGCTCCGGCGAGCTTCTGGTGCAGCTCTCGCTCGATCCCGACTTCACCGACCCAACAGAAATCGACGTCGCGATTCGCTCGACCGACGCGGTCGCTCTCGACGAGCCAAAATCGACCCTGCTGGGCGCGACGTCCGACATTGCGATCCGCTCGACCGACACGCTCACTCTCGACGTTCCAAGACCGGCCCTGCTAGGCGCGATGTCCGACGATGCGCCGGCGTACCTGCGCGTTCGGCGCGTCGACGACAACGCGCTGTCCAATCCGATCAGCATACAGACTGAGAAGAACAATACGACGCCGGACTTACCCACGCTGATCGAATCGCTGCTCGAATGGCTTCGCAGCGCCGTGAACTTCGGCAGCTACGAGTGGCAGCTCGTCAAACCCAACGACCGGACGTCGTGGGCGGCGCGTGCCGGTCTGCAGGCGGTCGAACTCGGCGACCGCCTCTTCATCATGGGAGGCCGGACCCCGCTGCCACTGCCGATTCCCGGCGCCAGCGTGATCTGGGGCGACGTGTGGGGCAGCGACGATCGCGGCGCGACGTGGCAACCCGTGCTGGCGCAGGACACACCGAACAGCTGGCCGGCTCGCGCCTACTTCCAGGCAGTGACCAAGAACGGCTACATGTACCTGATGGGCGGCCAGAACTTCAAGATCATCGCCAACCCGGGATGCGCCTTCCTGCCACCAGGCGTGCCGTGCACGCTTCCCGATGTTCCCGCGTCGGACTTCTTCAGCGACGTGTGGCGCAGCGCCGACGGCGCACACTGGACCCGCATGACGGGCAACGCGGGATGGGCCGGCCGCGCCGGGCTGAGCGCGGCAGTCTTCAAGAACGAGATCTATGTGTTGGGCGGCTCGCAGAACGACGACTCGTCCATCGTCGGTGGACCGCCGGCGCGGATCTACTTCAACGACGTCTGGAAGTCGCGCGACGGCGCGACCTGGGAGCGGGTCACGTCAAAAGCACCTTGGGCGCCGCGCGCCGGGGCGGTGGCCGCAGTCAAGGACGGCTACCTTTGGATACTGGGCGGAGAAGACGGATTCCTGTGCGACCCGTCCAGGCCTGATCGTTGCCCGCCGTACTACAACGACGTCTGGCGTTCACGCGACGGCAAACACTGGGAACAGGTCACCGCGTCGGCCGAGTGGAGCAAACGGCCTGGCCACCAGTGCGTCGTTCTGTTGAACCGGTTCGTGTGCTTCGGCGGATTCGGCCTGCCCGAGACGGGTTTCGAGCCGAACAATCCCCGTGACATGTGGTCGAGCAAGAATGGCCGGGACTGGACCAAGATCAACGACGCGCCATGGAACGCTGAATCGGCAGCAGACGTGAAGTACGACTTCGACGCGCTGGTGCTGGCCGGCGGCAAGGGCGGATTGCGGCCCTCGATATTCACGTTCGGGGGCGATCGCGAGACGTTCGACTTCGGCGATCCACAGAACTATCTAAAGGTCGACAACGACGTCTGGCGGTTCTCTCCGCCGAGCCGGCCGCGCTGACACGCCCGATGCGGCGCCGGTCGCGCCCGCGTTTGGATTTCGATCCGAAGGACCGACGCGTCACGGATTGGGCATTGAATGCGAGTCCTTTTCTTGCAAAGGGCTTCGAAAACCGGCCCCGTTCCGACATGGGCCCCAACAGAAAGGAGCAAAGATGAGAACCACCCTGCTCGCACTGGCAACCGCAGGCTTGGCGACCATGGCAACCCACGCCGTAGCGCTGGAAAACATGCCGGCGACCAAGTTCTCGATGGAGACCTGCCTGGCGGCGGCGCTGAAGCTGCATCCTGGCAAAGTAAGAGAGCTGGAGTTCGGCATCCAGGACGGCGACCCGCGCTACGAGTTCGAGATCCTCACCGCCGACGGCCGTGAGACCGAAGTCGAGTGCAGCGCATCGACCGGAAAGATCGTCGAGGTCGAATGGGAAAACGAAAACATGGATATCGACGCCTTCCTGGCCAACGCCAAGGTCTCCCCCGGCGAAGCGCGCAAGATCGCGCTGCGCAAGATTCCCGGCCGCATCGTCGGCATGGACCTGGAGACCTCCTCCACCGGCGTGATGTCCTATGAATTCGAGGTGAGGACCGACGACGGCAAGAACATGGACATCGAAGTCGATGCCATGACCGGCAATATCATCGAGACCGAAATCGAAATCTACGAACTCGGCGACGCGATCGAATGACCACTCAGATAGAGCCTCGGGTCCAGGTCTAGCATCGGAGCTCGGGGTCGGGTCTAGCACCCCCGATGCCATCCTTTCCTTGCCATGTCCCGCCCCGTCCGCATCGAATTCCCCAGCGCGAGGACATCTTCGCATCGTCAAGGCGCACGCCACCGGCGCATACCCCCACCGACAGATTGCCGAACACTTTGCCTTTGGAACTCCAGACCCGACGCTGCAGATAATATCCAACTACTCAATGAGGAGCCGTGATGAGTGACGAACATAACACGCCGATCCACGAACAGGTCTACCGAATTGTTGTTGAAGGGCAGGAAGCCGAAAAGCAGCGGGCTAATGCGTGGCGCGGCGGCACAAATTTCGGCCGAAGCAGTTTTGCCCAGCTCGGTGCTCTCATCGGCGTGGTTATTGCCGCTTTTGGATTTCACGCCGATGGGATTTTGGAGTTGATTCTTCAACCGCTCGCGGGCGTGCTGATCGGTGGGTTTTGCGGCTGGCTTTTTGGTCAAGCCTTGAGGTTCCTTGGCCGCGCCCTGGGCTTTGTATTTATAACGCTCCCGATGAAAGTCATCAGTGCCATCAGAGGGAATCGTAGTTAAAGAGCAGGTTCGGGCTCAGGTCTAGCATCGTAGCACTGCCGATGCTATCTTTTCCTTGCCATGTCTCGTCCCGTCCGCATCGAATTCCCCACCGCGCTCTATCACGCCACCGCGCGTAGCAACCAGCGCGAGGACATCTTCGAGGACGACACAGATCGGCAAGCCTTCTTGCGCATTCTTGCCGAGGTGGTCGAGCAGTTCAATTGGCTGTGCTATGCCTGGTACCTGATGGACAATCACGACCATCTGTTGATCCAGACCCCGGATGCCAATTTGTCCAAGGGCATGCGCCAGCTGACCCTTGCAGGCGTGAGCCGAAACTGTAGTCGCGCGGATTGCGGCTCCCCCGCACACGCGCGCGCTGATTCAACGGTAAAGTGGCGGCAGCACCGGGCTGCCGGCCGGGCGATACACAAGACGGAGGAACAATCATGGCAAATCAGGCAACGGACGCCGGGCAATCTCTGATACTCGATCGCATCCAGGATCACGCCGCGGCGCATCCGCGGCGCGTGTTCCTGACCCAGCCGGTTGGCGGCGGCAAAGTGGTGGACTACACCTGGGGCGAAGTGCTCGACCAGGCGCGGCGTATGGCGGCACACCTTCAGCGCCAGGGCTTCGGCCCGGGCAGCCATATCGCCATCCTGTCGAAGAACTGCGCCCACTTCTTCATCGCCGAACTGGCGATCTGGATGGCCGGCGGCACCACGGTGGCGATTTTTCCCACCGAGAGCGCCGACACCATCCGCTACGTGCTGGAGCACAGCGACGCCAAACTCCTGTTCGTCGGCAAGCTCGATGGCTGGGCGGATCAGGCGCCGGGGGTACCCGCCGGCATGCCCTGCATCGCGCTGCCGCTGGCGCCGCCGACGCAGTTCCCGAAATGGGATGACCTGATTGCCGCCACCGCCCCGCTGCCCGGGCCGCAGGCGCGCAAGGCCGACGATCTGGCCATCCTGATGTACACCTCCGGCTCGACCGGGCAGCCCAAAGGCGTGATGCACAACTTCGGGCGCATCAGTGCGGCCGCTCGCGGCGCCGCCGCCAACATCGGCCTGCGCATGCCGGCGGACGCGCCGTGGCGGGTGCTCTCCTACCTGCCGCTTGCGCACGTGTTCGAGCGCGCGGTAATCGAGTGCATGGCCTGGATGCGCGGCGACGTGCAAGTGTTCTTTGCCGAGTCGATCGATACCTTCCTCGCCGACCTGCAGCGCGCACGGCCCACCTTCTTTGTCTCGGTCCCGCGCCTGTGGCTGAAATTCCAGCTGGGCGTGTTCGCCAAGGTGCCCGCCAAAAAACTCGACCGGCTGCTGAAGATTCCGATTCTGGGCGGCATCGTGCGCAGGAAAGTGCTCAAGGGGCTTGGTCTGGACCAGGTTCGGCTCGCCTTTAGCGGCTCGGCGCCGATTCCCCCCGAATTGATCGTCTGGTACCGCAAGCTCGGACTGCAGTTGTTCGAAGGCTACGGCATGACCGAGGACTTCGCCTACTCGCATGCCTCCACCGAAGCGGCCAACGAACCGGGCTATGTCGGCGTGCCGTTCGAAGGCGTCGAGGTCAGGATCGGCGAAGACGACGAAGTCCTCATCAAGTCCCCGGGCCAGATGGTGGGCTACTACAAACAGCCGGAGCTGACCGCGGCCGCATTCACCCCTGACGGATTCTTCCGCACCGGCGACCGGGGTGAACGCCGTCCCAACGGCATGCTCAAACTCACCGGACGCATCAAGGAACTGTTCAAGACCGCCAAGGGAAAGTACGTCGCCCCGGCCCCGATCGAAAATCGCATCAACGAACACGCGATGGTGGAAATGTCCATGGTCTCCGGCGTCGGCCAGGTCGCCGCCTACGCGATCGTGGTGCTGGCCGAAGACCTGCGGTCGAAAGTGCGCGATACAAGCGTCAGGGCGCGCGTCGAATCCGAAATGGCGGCGTTGCTGAACAAGGTCAACGCCGAACTGTCCAGCTACGAGCAATTGCAGATGATCGTGATTTCCCGGCAGGCCTGGGCAATAGAAAACGGCCTGCTCACGCCGACCATGAAGGTCAAGCGCAGCCGCATCGAAGGCACCGTCGCCGACAAGGTCAGCGAGTGGTACGAAACCGGAAAGACCGTGATCTGGTCTTGACGCGCGACGCGGGATTAAGATCAAACGGCCAGCGGATTTACCGGATGCCAGCCGAAACGTCAGCGCAAGCCAGAAGACACGCATAGGTCCTCAACTCTCTATCTACGCGAAGACCCCAGCGGCATTCGCTCACATTTACGGTATCGCCCCGAATAGAGCTCGGAGCTCAGGGTCAGGTCTAGCGGCGACCAGCGCGAGGACGTCTTCGCTTCGTCAAGGTGCACGCTACCGGCGCATACCGCCGCCGACAGATTGCCGAACACTTCGGCGTGCATCTCACTCTACGTTGGGAAGAATCGTGAGGGGCGGGAATAGAATGCTACGATGCTAGACCTGACCCCTGCATGACCCCTGCACTCTTACCACGGTTCAATCTTCGAGCGCATATCCAGCTCGAATGTCCAGGCACGTGGCTGCTGCTGATGCAGGAACCAATACGCTTCCGCCAACCCGCCCAAGT
>JBJXFN010000065.1:0-3311 GCA_046155535.1 Burkholderiales bacterium | reverse complement strand
ATCGGAGCCGACAGATGTGACGCGACCAGCCGAGACGGCAACTGAAGCCCGGCGCCGTGGCCCCCCAAGGCCGTCAATCAACGTCGCATTTTCTATCACCAGGTCCTGCATTGGAGCCTCCGCATTGAAAAAATCCAGCAGCGAACAACCGACTTTGACGCCGTGAACCTACATGCCAGGTGCGACACGAATTCTTTTTCTTGTACCACGCAAACGAGCCGCCCCCCGCCTTGGACCGGCTGAACGCAGCTTAACTCTCGCAATCCCGATTCCGGGTGCGCCGGGAAATCTGGTTTGCCAATTCCGAGCGTTCCGCCGCGCCCGGATGTGTGGATACAAAATCAAGGGTCGCCGGATTGGCGCCAATTTTTTGGTACATCGTCATGGTACGCAATCTTCCGCAAGGGTCGAATCCGGATGCCACTGCCCATTCCATGCCCAACTCGTCCGCCGCCCGTTCTTCGTCACGGGTATAGGAACGGGCCAAGGCAGTGGCGCCAACGCTCGCGACAGCGGAGCCCAGCGGCACCCCTGAAAGACTGAGAAGGGTTCCCAGTACGGCGCCAGTGTCGTTGGCGTTGTTTTCGCGGGCATTGCGCATTGCCTCGCTGTGTCCCAGATGAAGATGCGCCATTTCGTGCGCCATGGTAGTGGCTATGGCGTCGATATCGTCTCCCAACGCATCCAACCAGGACAGAGAAAACGCAATGATGCGACGATCCCCACGATCGAATGCAAACGCATTGGGAGACTGTGTATCCGCAAGGCCGAGGTCGGCCCGCACCTCGCTGCTCGCCATAAGTTTCTCTCTTGCGGTGGCCATGTTTGCAATGGCGCGCTGACTGACAACCCTGGTCGATCCGTCTCGGTACCGAAGCGTCAGACCTGCCGGCGTTACGCGATTCCACGCATCCTGGCTGGGTGGCAGCCAGAACGCCTTGATCTGATTCTTGGGCGGCGACGCGCATCCGCTCAACACGCCAGCTACACACGATGCAATGGCGACCGTCCATCTTACCCAACCACGCAAATGCAAGGCATGCCGGGATCGGAAAGATGGAACAAACCAGAACTTGCTCAGCGCTGCTCCCGTTTGCGGAGCATTTCCATTCGTTCCGCCTCACGCGCAGCCTCCAGTGCGCGTTCCCGCTCGCGTTCCTGTTCATACACTTTGCGATAATCTTCCTGACGCTTCTTGCGGAGTTCGTTATAGGCCTTGGAACGATCATCGGGCGGCGAAACTCGCATTTGGTTGACGGGCGTTTCGAGCGTGGCGGGTTCACCACGGGACGGCAAAGGCGACTTTTCCGCAGCGGAAGACGCCACAGGTGGCTGCACCACAGGGGCTTCCTTCGCCGGGAGATTCTCCGCACCTGCCGGAGCGGAACGTGGAGAAACCCCAGGCTTTACCGAGGAAGCCGGTACGGACGGCACACCCGGCGCGGAAACCGCGGGTACGGCCGGCGCCGGCACCGACAGAACCGAAGCGCCGGTCGATACCGCGCTGGCAGGCACTGCGGCTGAGCCGGGGATGCCAGAAGACGTGGGTGCCTCCTGCAAGCCAGACCCGGGATTTTCGTCCAATGGCGTCTCCTGAAGTTCGCCGCCGTTGGGTTCTTGTTTCAAGTCCTGGTTGGATTCCGGGTCTCCTGACTGGGAGTTACTCGAGCGACGCCGAGTCTCCAGTCTTTGCTCAAGATTATCCTGAACAATCTTGTGCCGACCGGAAAGCAGGCCCTCATTTACAGAGGAGCGAAAAAATTCCGGGATAAATTGCAATAGCACAGCCTTGTCCGAGCGGGACAGTGGCGCAAATCCGGCCTGATTGGCCTTGACTTCCACCTGCCCGGAGGGATGGTCGATGAATGTCACACCTTCGTTGACCTTGTCGTAGGTGCCCGGTTTTCCGATACTGATTTCTTCCAGCAAAAGCAGCGGCTCGTGATCGGTCCCCCTCACGCCGATGGTTGCGGTCACGGTTTCTACCCGGTATGCCTTGGGAGAACTGCGCGCGATCCAGCCGGTGAACGAACGGAAAGTCCCCTTGAGCAGATTCAGTACGCCGCGATCGTTCTTGTCGCCTTGCGCCCGGTATTCCTTCACCTTCAGCAGGGTGTTGGAACGCACTGCAAGATAAGCGCCGTCCTCCATGTCCAGATGCACTTCCCCATCCTTTCCCGTAAAGATGGTGTCATGCACGTACAAGTGGGCACCGAGCGCCGGTCTGCGCGACTTTCTCGAAGCGTCCACCAGCCACACATCGCCGGTGACAAACGTCACCGTCCCAGCGATTCCAGGTACGTTGGCGGCCGAGGCGACGCAACAAAAGAGCATCCACGTAGCAATTGCGACAGAACGAAACACTCCGTCCTCCCTCACAGAATCGATTCACAACACTTTGCGGACAGGCGCGCCGGCCGTTCGACGCCTCTGTGGCGGCATCAAGCGTCCATGCCGGGAAAACTTTCCCCGGGCAATCGCTCCCGCGCCCTTACCGGAGCAAGTCGAACCGCATCATTGCATCGTAGATTATAGTCCGGCATCATAATTGTGCGTTCAAAGGCGACATAGCTGCTCGAAAATTCGGCCGCAGACATTTTCGGATCATTTCTTCTGGAGGCAAAACATGTACATGAAGCCGTTGTTCTACGCGATTTTCCTGACGGCCACCTTTCTGGGTGGCTGCGGAACTGCCAAACCGAAGGGGCCAAGGGTCGACGTCACGATTGGCCAGCAGTTGATAGAACTGAAGGAAGCCCATGCTGCGGGCGCGTTGAATGACGCAGAGTATGCAAGACAGCGCAAGGCGCTCATCGACAACATGCAGTAGATATCATAGGACCGCGACATGAAATCAATTCAAGAACTCTTCGCCGGGACAGTCTTTGTAGTTTTCTTCGGCCTGTCCGGATGCAGTGGCGAAACCGTCGTCAAAGTCGAGCAATCGACCCAAATATCCAAGGGCTGGGAATTGAAGGATCTCCAGAAGGCGCTGGACGCCGGCGCCGTGAACAAGGAAGAATACGAGCGCATCCGTCAAAAGCTGCTCAAGCGCCCAAACTAGAACTCTGTGCGGTGACTGCGGGCGGCACGCAGCCTTGCAGCGTTAATGGTCTAACGGCCCAAGCGGCGGGCAAAGGAAGAAACCTCAATCCCGAGATTGTGGATTTGCAACTGCTGCTGGGCGTCCTTCAAATTGCCATCGGCATCGAATGCCTCGTTCGCGCGCGAAATGGCGACCTGCGTGGGAATCACCACCACCCCGATGTTGGCAAGAATGGAACGCAAGGCCGCCAGACCACGAAGGCCGC
>JBJXFN010000055.1:0-9415 GCA_046155535.1 Burkholderiales bacterium | reverse complement strand
AGCGGATCGCAGTCCCGGGGCAGCGACCAGCGATAGGTAGGAAGTTCCGTGACAATGGCGCCACGTTTTTCCAGGCCCGCATCGAGTTCCGCATTGGGGCCACCGTGACGCTGCACAAGTACGCGTTGCCCGCGCAGATCAAGCGCGCCTACCGATGCCAGCACTTCCCGGGTGGTATAGGGCTCCGCCGCGGCGAAGTCGATCCGCACCTTGCGTCCCCGCAGCACCGCCGCTGGCTTGGGACCGCGGGCCGCAACGCGGCACGTCTCCAAATGAAGGAGAAAATTTTTCGTCAAGCCAAGCTGGTCCGTCGCATCAAACAACGCGCGCGTTCCCACGCCGGTCTGGAAAACCACCAACGCAAAGGGTCGTACGGCCCATGCATCCAACAGATGCCGCACAGCGTAGATGTCCAGATCCGGCTCTTCGGCCAGTGCGGGCGCATGCAGGGGAATGGCCCCCTGTTTTGCGATCAACTCAACGAGATGCTCACCGAACCGGCTTTCGAGGATTGCAATGGTTTTGCCTCTCATGGCCGGGAATCATAAAGCGCGCGGGCAGGTCGGGACAACCTGACTCCGCTATACTCGAACGCACCAGGTAGTCCTCGTTCACAAATCACGTAAATGGCCAGACATTTCGATCTTCTCACCCTTGGCGGCGGCAGCGGCGGCGTTGCGATTTCCAATCGCGCGGCGAGTTACGGCGCCAAGGTAGCGCTCGTCGAATCCGGCCGGCTGGGCGGCACCTGCGTAAATGTCGGTTGCGTGCCAAAGAAGGTGATGTGGAACGGCGCCAGCCTTGCACACGCATTGGAAGACGCTGCCGACTACGGTTTTGCCATCCCTTCGCATACCTTCGACTGGCCCACTCTCAAACGCCAACGCGACAGCCATGTCCTTGCCCTGAACGGACTTTACGAACGCAACCTGATCAAAAACAGCGTGCAGATCGTTCGTGGAGCCGCCCGCTTTGTCGGCCCTAAGGCCGTCATGGTGGGCACGGAATCCTTTACCGCCGATCACATTGTCATTGCGGTGGGCGGACGCCCCGCAGTACCAGACATTCCCGGCGCGCCATTTGGCATGACATCCGACGGCTTCTTCGAACTGGAAAGCCAGCCGAAAAAAGTCGCAGTGGTTGGGGCCGGGTACATTGCCGTGGAGTTCGCCTGCCTGTTGCGCGCGCTGGGCAGTGACGTGACGCTGCTGATGCGTCGCGACCACTTTCTTCACGACTTCGACACGATGCTGCGCGACACGCTCATGGACCAGATGAAGGCGGACGGCATTCGCATCCTGACGCAAACGGGGGTCGCCCGGCTGGAAAGGACATCCGGATCGATCCGACTGCACTGCGACGACGGCCAGGCCATCGATGGTTTTGACAGTCTGATCTGGGCGATTGGCAGGCGCTCGAACGCCGACCGGATTGACTTGCGCGCAACAGGTGTCGCGTTCAACGACGACTACGACATTCCCACCGACGCATTCCAGGCCACCAATATGCCGGGCATCTACGCCATTGGCGACCTTACCGGTCGCTTCGAGCTCACCCCGGTGGCCATTGCGGCCGGTCGGCGCCTGGCCGACCGGCTTTTCGGCGGCATGGTGGATCGCAAACTCGACTACGAAAATATTCCCACGGTCATGTTTTCCCATCCGCCAATCGGCACCGTGGGACTGACGGAACAGGCCGCGGTTGAAAAATTCGGCAGCGCTTCGGTAAAGGTATACCAGACGTCCTTTACTCCGATGTTTCACGCATTTACCCAACGAAAAGTCCGTTGCGCGATGAACCTCGTGGTCACAGGTCCCGAAGAAAGAGTTGTGGGCTGCCATCTCATCGGCCCCGGTGCCGATGAAATGCTGCAAGGCTTCGCGGTGGCCATCCGAATGGGAGCCACCAAGCGCGACCTCGATGACACGGTTGCCATCCATCCAACAGTGGCCGAAGAGCTAGTCACCATGCGTGTCTCGCGCCCTGCCACCGTGTGACCACCCCCAAAAACCAGCGAACGTCTTGTGTTTTGGAGGATCAGACCTTAACTTGGGCGGACCTCCCCGCCAATTCGTTGAAACGCTGCAGACAGCATGTTGGACACACTGAAATTCGACAACCGGTTCACGCGTGAATTGCCCGCCGATCCGCAGGCGGACAATTTCCGCCGCCAGGTCCATGGCGCCTGTTACTCGCGCGTGGCGCCCACTCCGGTCGCGGCGCCGCGGCTGATCGCCTGCGCCCGCGAGGTGATGCAACTGCTCGAAATGCCGGCAACGGCCTGTGAGTCTCCGGAATTCGTGGACGTGTTTTCCGGAAACCGCCTGCTGGACGCCATGGATCCGTTTGCCATGTGTTATGGCGGCCATCAATTTGGTCACTGGGCGGGACAGCTCGGCGACGGCCGCGCAATCATCCTTGGAGAAACCGTCAATCGCGCGGGACAACGCTGGTCCCTTCAATTGAAAGGCGCCGGCCCCACGCCCTACTCGCGCACGGCCGATGGCCTGGCCGTTTTGCGCTCCTCGATTCGCGAGTTCTTGTGCAGCGAGGCCATGCACCATCTGGGCGTGCCGACCACGCGCGCCTTGAGTGTGGTGAGCACCGGCGAGCGCGTGGTCCGGGACATGTTCTATGACGGCAATCCCCAACGCGAACCCGGGGCCATCGTATGCCGCGTCGCACCGAATTTCATTCGTTTTGGCAATTTTGAGATTCTTGCAGCGCGCGGGGAAATCGCCCTCCTGGGACAGCTTGCCGATTACACGATTCGCAGCGATTTCCCCCACCTGGGCGAACCAGGAAAGGACGTCTATGTGCGCTGGTATCGCGAAATCTGCGAGCGCACCGCGATAATGATTGCACACTGGATGCGCGTTGGCTTTGTTCACGGCGTTATGAACACGGACAACATGTCGATACTGGGACTGACTATCGACTATGGTCCCTATGGCTGGCTGGAAAATTACGACCCTGACTGGACCCCGAATACCACCGACGCCCAACACCGCCGTTACCGCTTCGGCGCGCAACCGGACGTGGGACTCTGGAATCTTGTACAACTGGCGAATGCATTGTTGCCGCTGGTGAAAGAGGCCGCCCCCCTGGAGGAAGCGTTGTCGGCGTACGGCCGTGTGTTCCAGGACACCTGGCAACGGATGATGGCGGAAAAGCTCGGGCTGGCCGGCGCTACGTCGCAGAATCTGGATAAATTGGTCGCGGAACTTCAGGCGATTCTGCAGGACACGGAAACCGACATGACGATTTTCTTCCGCAGCCTGTCGGGAACGGACCCTTCACCCGATGCTTCCGACGAAAGTTTGCTGGCGCCCTTTAAGGCCGCGTATTACCCGCCGTCCACTCTGACACAGGAACAACGCGAGCGGACACTGCGGTGGGCACGCGAGTACACGGCAGTCTTGCGCGCCACGACAACCGGGGACGAAGAGCGCCGCGCCCGTATGCTCCGCGTCAATCCCAAGTATGTGCTGCGCAACTATCTTGCCCAACTCGCGATTGACCGTGCCGAACAGGGCGACTATTCGATGGTGGGCGATCTTCTGGAGGTGCTTCGCCATCCTTACGACGACCAGCCGGGTCGCGAATCCTTTGCCGAAAAGCGCCCAGACTGGGCGCGCAGCCGTCCGGGATGTTCGATGCTGTCTTGCAGTTCCTGAGCGGATCAATCGGAAGCCGGCACCGCGTGGTGCTTCAGGACTCGATCAACACCTGAACCTCGCCGGCCTCGACCCGCACCGAAAACACGCGCGCGCAGCCGCGGTTCGGCGCTTCCACCTGCCCGTCCACAAGGCAAATACCCCAGCCGTGGTCCAGGCAGGCCACAAGATCCGGCTCGTACATCACACCCTGGGAGAGCGGCGCGCCCCGGTGAGGGCAGCGGTCCTCAATCGCAAAATAACGCCCGTCCGGCGACAGGAACACCGCGATGTCAAACGCGTCCCCGGCAAGGACGCAGGCCCGCCCTGCCGAAAATTCGGACATCGCCGCCACGGAAACCCATTTTCCTGTTGTCATGCCACAGTGTAGCGCGACACTTCTCGCGGCCGCCGCCGGCCTCTCGATGCCGGGAGCGCTCCCTGTCCCCGACCCTGTGTTACCTTACGCCTTCGACGACCGCAGTCCACAAGAGGCGCGGCGCGATGGAAGTGCAATAAGAAGTCAATTGGAGGGGAAATCATGACCACCACGACATCCGGCTCCGCGCCTGCGCGCGGCCCAGCCGATCCGTATCGACTCGACCCGTCGGACGTGCTTGAGCCGCCGACGGCGTTTCGCGACATCATCAAGAAGATCGGTCCGGGAATCGTGTTGTCGGCGTCGATCGTCGGATCCGGAGAACTGATCGCGACAACGGCACTCGGCGCGGAGGTGGGCTACACGGTGATGTGGCTCATCGTGTTCTCCTGTCTGATCAAGGCCCTGGTGCAGTCGTTCCTGGGGCGTTACACCATTGGCCGTGGCGAAACCGGCCTCGCCGCGTTCAATCGGATTCCGGGAAAAATCGGCAGGATCAACTGGGTATTGTGGGCCTGGGTTGCCATGGTGTTCATGACCCTGTTCCAGATCTGCGCGATGTTCGTCGGCATTGCACAAGTGATGAAGATCGTGACCGGAGTCGAGGTCATGTGGTGGGTGATCGGATTTTTTGTCCTGACGTTGATTCTGCTGCTGGGCGGGGCCTATCACCGCATCGAACGCCTGGCCATGATCAAGGTTGGTCTGTTCACCCTCATCACCCTTCTTTCGGCCGTGGTGCTCACCCGCATGCCGGAGTATTTTTCGTGGGGCGATGTGTGGCAGGGCTTTTCCTTCGAACTTCCCGCTGCCGGTCTGGCCACGGCGCTGGCGGTGTTCGGCATCACCGGCGTCGGCGCGACCGAGTTGTACATGTACACCTACTGGTGCGTTGAAAAGGGTTACGCCCGTTATACCGGCCCGCACGACGAATCCGAAGCCTGGAAGCGCCGCGCGCGTGGCTGGGTACGGGTAATGAACATGGATGTGATTTTTTCCATGATCATTTATACGGTGGCGACGGTCGCGTTTTATCTGTTGGGTGCTGGCATATTGCATGGCATGGGCCTGGTGCCAAAAGGGTCCGAGATGATCGTGGTCCTTTCGAACATCTACACGCAGACTCTGGGTGGCTGGGCCAAGTGGCTGTTCTACTTCGGCGCCATCGTTGTCCTGTACGGAACGATTTTCGCCGCGACCGCCGGGCACTCCAGAATGTGCGCGGACCTGATGCGGCTGCTGGGCGTGTTCAAAAACGACGACATCAAGGCGCGCAACAAGTGGCGCGACATCTTCATCGTGGTATTGACCGGAATTCCGGTGATTCTCTATTTCATCTTTGGAGAAAACCCGGTGGCCATGGTGAAATGGGGTGGCCTCGCCCAGGCGTGGACACTGCCGGTTATCTCGCTGGGCACGGTATATCTGGTGCATCGTTACCTGCCCAAGGAACTCAAGGCGACCGCGCTCGGCAACTTCCTGTTGTGGGTAGGCGCCATCGTTATCACTGGATTCGTGCTGATCAGCGAAGCGCGCCGCTGGGGATTGATTGGTTAAGCACTACAACTGAAAGGAGCAAGTGAAATGAGTATTCAACGTCTACATGTCGGCCCACGGCTGTCCCAGGTCGCCATTCACGGCAACACGGTTTATACGGCGGGGATCGTCGCCGACGACACCAACGTCGATGTCGCCGGACAGACCGGCCAGATCCTCGACAAGATCGACCGCTACCTCAAGGAAGCCGGCACCGATAAGACAAAGATGCTGTCGGTCACGATCTGGCTGGCGGACATCAAGAATTTCGCCGAGATGAACGCGGTGTACGACCTGTGGGTGCCGAAGGGCAGTCAACCGCCGCGCGCCTGCGTGGAATCGAAACTCGCGACACCCGCCTACAAGGTTGAAATCCGAGTGATTGCCGCACGATAACAACGGGACGGCGGCCTCGCGCCGCCCAATCCGGTCCAACCCGGAGGGAATATGAGCGAATCCACGACTGCTGCCGCGGGCAGCCACTTCGACCCGTACAAGCTGACCGCCGACCACATCGAGGAAGCTCCCGAGGGCCTGGGAAACATCATGGGCCGCATCGGCCCGGGACTGGTGCTGTCCGCCTCGATCGTGGGTTCCGGCGAACTGATCGCTACCACCACGCTCGGCGCAAAACTCGGCTACACGATGATGTGGCTCATCATCGTCAGTTGCCTCATCAAGTCCATCGTGCAGGCGGCGCTCGGTCGATATGTCATCTGCACCGGTGAAACCACCTTGTTCTGCTTCTCCCGGGTGCCGGGGCACACCTTTCTGGTGAACTGGGTGGTCTGGTCGTGGTTCCTCGCCACGGTGATGGTTCTGTTTGCACTGACCGGCATGTACATCGGGGTCGCGCAGGTGTTGTTCGCGGTCATCCCGGGAATTTCGGTCACCTGGTGGATTATCGTGATTCTGGCGATCACGCTCGCGCTTCTGTTGGGCGGCGCCTACGGCCGGGTGGAAAAAATCGCGATGTTCAAGGTGGCGGTGTTTACCGGGGTCACCGTGCTTTCCGCCATCCTCATGATGGTCGGTCCCGACTACTTCTCCTGGGACGCATTCACTTCGGGGCTGGTGCCGAGCCTGCCACCCGGCGACGGCCTCGCGATCGCCATCGCGGTCTTCGGCATCACCGGTGTCGCCTCCGGAGAACTGTGCATCTACGCCTACTGGTGCATCGAAAAGGGCTACGCCCGCTACACCGGCCCGCGGGAAGACACCGAGGCCTGGCGGCGACGCGCCAAGGGCTGGATTCGCGTCATGCATGTGGACGTGGTCGTGTCGATGATCGTGTACACGCTGGCCACGGTGGCGTTCTACCTGCTCGGCGCCGGCGTGCTGCATGGCACCGGCAATATTCCAGGCGGCGCAAAGATGATCGAAGCACTGTCCAACATCTACACCCAGACGCTCGGCGGCTGGTCGCTGTGGCTGTTCTACTTCGGTGCGATCATGATCCTCTATGGCACCGTCTTCGCGGTCACCGCAGGCAATGCACGCATGCTCGCCGACTTCTCGCAGCTCCTCGGCGGCTTCCGTCGCGACGACTATGCTCGACGCACCTGGTACCGGGATCGTTACATCCTGATCATCAGCCTGCTCGCGGTGATGTGTTATTTCATCTTCGGACAGGCGCCGGTCAAACTCGTGGTCTGGACCGGGATGGGACAGGCGGCCCTGCTCCCGATCGCCTCGTTCGCGATCATCTACCTTGTGAACAAACACCTGCCGCAGGAAATGAAATTGTCGGGCCGCATGCATGCCCTGCTGTGGATCGCCACCATCGTGATCACGGTGTTCATCGTGCCCACCCTTTACATGGAGCTCGCGAAGGTATTCGCCGCCGGAAAGTAATCCGGTCTGCGGCCACACACAACATGGCGATCGTCCTTCACTCCAGGGCCAGATAAGTATGCTCGCCGAAGGCGCGATATTTCTTGCGGCGGCGGTCGTCGTCGTTCCAATCACAAGGCGGCTTGGCCTTGGTGCGGTACTTGGTTTCCTTGCGGCCGGTGTGCTTATCGGCCCGTGGTGCCTGAAGTTCGTCTCCAACGTGCAGAACACGATGCATTTCGCCGAACTTGGCGTCGTGCTGCTGCTGTTCGTAATCGGCCTGGAACTTCAGCCCTCGCGCCTCTGGGTATTGCGGCATTCCGTTTTCGGCCTGGGCACCGCGCAAGTGCTGGTCACCGGCGCCTTGCTCGGACTGCTGGCCATGGCGGCCGGGCTCGACCTGTCCGCGGCTACGGTGATCGGCATCGGTCTTGCAATGTCCTCGACCGCGTTCGTGCTGCAGGCCCTCGCGGAGAAAGGCCAGCTCGCCACCCGCCACGGGCGCTCTTCGTTTGCGATCTTGCTGTTCCAGGACCTCGCGGTCATCCCGCTACTGGCATTGATTCCATTGATGGGCAACGGGGTGGCAGCCGCCCGCGACGGCAGCCCGTGGTGGTCGGCATTCACCGCCATCGCGGTCATCTTTGCGGTCATCGTGGGCGGCCGTTTCCTGTTGCGCCCGGTGTTCAAGCTGATTGCCGCGAGCCGCATCCAGGAAATCTTCACCGCGGCCACGCTGCTGGTGGTGATCGGTACGGCACTCCTCATGACCACAGTCGGCCTGTCGATGTCGCTCGGGGCCTTTCTCGCCGGCGTATTGCTGGCCGATTCGGAGTACCGCCACGAACTCGAGGCCGACATCGAACCGTTCAAGGGGTTGCTGCTCGGCCTTTTTTTCATGTCGGTTGGCATGTCCGCCGATCTCGGACTGCTCGCCCGGTATCCGCTGGCCATCCTGGGCGCAACCATCGGCCTGATGGCGGTGAAGTCCGCGGTGCTGCTTGCGATCGGACACTTCTCCGGCCATCGCAGAGAGTCGTCCGTGGGGCTCGCCGCCGCACTCTGTCAGGGCGGCGAATTCGCCTTTGTCCTGTTCGGACTCGCCGCCGGGCAGGGCATCCTCGACGCCGGGCTCGCCGGATCGCTGGTGATCGTCGTCACGCTGTCCATGGCCTTCACGCCGCTCGCCTTCCTGGCCCACGAGCGCCTCGCAAAAAAATGGGCGAAGGCTTCGGGTCCCGAACAATTCGACACCATCGTCGAAACCGAAAACCGCGTGGTGATCGCCGGGTTCGGGCGTGTCGGGCAGATCGTCGGGCGGCTTCTACGCGCAAAACACATCTCGTTCACCGCGCTCGACCGCAGTGCCGAGCAAGTGGACACAGTTCGCCGGTTCGGCTCACAGGCATGGTATGGCGATGCATCGAGGCTCGACCTGCTGCGGGCGGCGAAAACCGACAAGGCCGAGATCTTCGTGCTGGCGATCGACGATGTCGAAGCGTCGCTGCGCACCGCGGAACTCGTCAAGAAACACTTTCCGAACGTGAAGCTCTATGCGCGCGCCCGCAATCGTTTCCATGCCTATCGGCTGATGGACCTCGGCGTGGATTTCCTGATTCGGGAAACTTTCCTCTCCTCGCTCGATCTCGCGCAGCGCGTCCTGCTGGATCTCGGCCTGCCGAAGTCCGAGACGGAGGACGCCGCCCGGACCTTCCGTGCCTACGACGAGCAGTTTCTGGAAAGCCAGCACGCGATCTACCACGATGAAACCCAGCTCATGCAGAACACCCGGCAGGCGGTCGCGGAACTCGAATCCCTGCTTCAGGCGGACAGCGAACGCGTGTCACCCGTTGCCGGTGACAAAGCCGCATCTGAGTGAATCGCGAGAGTTATGACGCGATCGCCGCGCAGTGGAATGCGGCGCGCCTCAAGGCCCTGCCCGCCGAAGAAAAATTTCTTTCTGCTTTTCTCGATCGGCTTCCGACCGGTTCGGACGTCCTCGATCTTGGCT
>JBJXFN010000050.1:0-3398 GCA_046155535.1 Burkholderiales bacterium | reverse complement strand
CGATACGGTCGGTGTTGAACAGCGAGGTGCGTCGCTTGATGCCGTGCACCTCGTAACCCTTGGCGAGCAGGAACTCGGACAGGTAGGCACCATCCTGGCCGGTGACACCGGTGATCAGGGCGACTTTGCCCGTGTTGAACGAATCTCTTGCCGTCATGATTCTGGCCCTGGTTTTTTTGGTCGTAGCGATCAGAAGATCGCCGCCTTCGACAACACAACAAGCGTCGCCGTCAACGCGCACGCCGATAACGCGCCTATCCATGCCCGGCTGCCGCGATTGATCACCCATTCGCAGGCGTAGAACAACACGACCATCTGGACGATGACCGCGCCGATATCGATGCCGGGCAGCTGATCTTTCGCCAGCAACCCGCCGGCAATGACGAGCCCAACCAGCAGGTAGTCAAGCGGAGTCGTCCGGAACTCCGCCTCGCGCGCCACTCGAATGGCAATCCCGGTTGCCAGGGCGAGCAGAACAAAATAGCCGGCCCGGATCAGCGGATACGTCGAACCCGACGCTTCCGGATCACTTTCAACCAGATAGACGATCAGCGAGGCGGCACTAAACAATCCGAGTCGAATCACGGTAGGCGCGAGAGTAGAGCCGGCCCGCAGCAGCAACCATCCAGCGGCCACTGTCGGGGCAATGACAAAGGCCGCCACGCCGCAATCGCGCGATACGCCACCGGAAAACATGCCGGCGAGCAGCAGGTACGCCGGCAGGCTGGCCAATACGAACAGTTGTGCAAAACCGGCAATGCGCACTCCGATTGCCCGCAATCCGCCCGATTCGGGCGACACCACGTCGGCGACGGTCCGGCCCACGCGCCAGTTCCTGCGCTCGGCCAGCCACAACATCAGAAAGACCAATGCACAACCCGATACATAGATGCCAAGCACCAGAAAGTCGGACTCGTAGCGAACCAGAATCGCAGAGACAACGAAAAGCGCCTGAATGGAATAGATGATCACCACCGCCTGGTAATGCGCATAACCCAGTTCCAGCAGCCGATGGTGAACGTGATTGCGCGTGGCCCGGAACCAGTTCATCCCCTGATATATGCGCTGGCCCAGGACCGCAAGAATGTCCACGATCGGCAATCCAAGAATCAATGCTGGAATCGCCATGCTCAGACCCGGGTTGACCTGCTGGGTCAGATGCACCGCCAGCACGGCCAGGGCAAAGCCGAGGAATTGACTCCCGGCATCCCCCATGAACACACGCGCCGGATGGGTGTTGTAGCGCAAAAACCCGAACACGCCCCCGATCACGGCGCCCACCACGATGACCAGGTCGAATCCGCCGCCCAGATATCCCAGGTAGGCGAGACAACCCAGACTCATCAGTGATTCGCCCCCCGCCAGTCCGTCGAGGCCGTCCGAATGATTGATCGCGTTGATCATCCCGACAATCGCCATCACGGCGAACGGTTTGCCAAAGGCCGGATCCAGTTCTCCGCTGACGAAGGGGAAATGACGCACCCACAAATCGCCCCAATACACCACGCCAATGGCGGCGGCGAACTGGCCGATGAATTTCACGTAGTGGCCCAGTTCCATGCTGTCGTCGAGCGCCCCGAACACCAGCAGCACCAGGGATCCGACCAGAAACGACGGCAGCCAGCCTTGCATCGGCATCCACATCAGGATCGACACCACGGCACCAATCACGATGCCCAGGCCGCCCACACGTGGCACCGGCCGCACATGCACCTTGCGCGGATCCGGCATGTCCACCATTCCGAGACTGGGCGCAAGCCGCATCATCAAGGGAATGATCGCCATGCTGATGACCAGCGCGGTCACCAGGGCAAAGGGAAATATCACGAATTCACCGGGCGCTCTCGCCTGAACATGCTAATCGGGGACATAGGCCGCGAGTTCCGGCACCGCGCGCGCCGCAAACGATTCGAGCCTTTGTTCGGCCTGTACCAATTGTTCGCCGGCACCCACTTGCGTCACCAGCCGCACCATTGCTCCGTCGCTGCGACGACGGGTCATGGCATCCCAGAAAATATGCAGCTTCACTGCATATTCCCCGGTCACGACGCGACCACGCTGCTGAAACCAGTAATAGACCAGTTGCCGATATTCGCCTTTTTGTATGACAACCCGGTTAACTTCCAGTGGTCTGCCCGCAAACTGAACAGAATGCAGCTGCGCCCTGGTGAAATCCGAGATCTCCCAACCATCTCCGGGAATGCAGGCTTTTGGAGAATGTGCGGAATTTCCGTCTGCCTGGGAGTTGTACCAGGACACGTAAAAGTTCACGGGCCGCGTGCCTTCCTGCACGTAATCGACCAGCAGGTAATCCGACAGCATCAGTTGCTCGAGATATATCGGATCGATTCGATCCGCCCGGCCCGTCCACGCTCCCATTTCCAGCGGAAACGCCGAGAACTCCTTGCGCGCCGGCGCATGATGGACCGGTTTGGGAAGAAGAAGGAATATCGTGGCCACCGCCACCACGAGAACCACAGCCGACAGGAACGGCGTCGGCAGTCGCCTGGTGTTGCGGGGGACACCCGCGGGGGAAGATGCCGGCAATTCGAGGCCGAATACCTCCCGCAGCGGACGGCGCGGAACGCTCCAGCGTGACAAGAGCCACATTTCGACGATCAACACGCCGGTGCAGGCCATGAATACCGCCCAGCCTTCGAAGTCGTGCAGGAATCCTTCCGCCATGGACTTGCCGCCATACTCGACCGCGATGCCGATCAGCCCGATGCGAAGACTGTTCATCAAGACGGTCACTGGAATGGTCGAAAGAAACAGCACCGCGCGCTTCCAGAATTTCTCCTTGAAGAAATAGGCTGCAATAAATCCCAGGGTCATGAGCGGAAACAGGTAACGCAATCCGCTGCATGCCTCCACCACCTGCAGTTTCATGCTACCCAGGTCAATGACGTTGCCTTCGAGATGGACGCTAATGTCGAACAGGCGGATCACCGCCACGCCTATCCCGGACGACAGCAATTGCAGGGCCTGGGAAATCTCGCGCAGGAAGTAATTCGGCAACGGCACCATGAAAATCAGGACACACACGGGCACCAGAATCACGCGAAAACCGGACACCCCGGTGTAGGCCATGACCAATCCGGCGATGGCCAGCAACAAGCCGTACTGGCTGACCGTCCCCAGGGTGCTGATATCGCCGAAAACGAAGAGTCCCAGACTCAACGCCACCATCGCAAATCCCGGCCAGGCACCGTCGAATTCCAATTGCTCCAGCAAGTCTTTTTTCTGCCAGACCAGAAACGCAGAAATTAAGGGGATCAGATACCCGAAGCTGTACTCTTCCTGGGTTGACCAGAAATTGACCAGACTGGAAAACACGCCGGTAAAGGCCACGACCAGCATCACCAGCGCTGCTACGAAGCACACCCAGGCGAGATTCG
>JBJXFN010000048.1:0-10910 GCA_046155535.1 Burkholderiales bacterium | reverse complement strand
ACATCGCCAGATACGCTCCCGAGAGCCGGGTGCAGAACCAGCCAAAGATCAGCGCACCCACCGCGGCGCCGAGCGGGGCCAGCAGGATCGCGGCTTCCATAGACAACGCAAGGCGGCTCGACACCATCGCCGCCACATAGGCACCCAGGCCAAAAAACGCGGCGTGACCAAAAGTGATCATGCCGCCGATCGACATGATGAAATGCAGACTCACGGCAAAGAGGCTGAAAATCAGAATCTGCGTGAGCATCTGCAGCGCATAGTCGCCCGCGAAAAATGGCGCCAACCCCAGCAACCCAACACCAATGACCGTGGTACGGACGAATCGCGGAGATGGCGGTACCAGATAGGGTTCCGATGCCACGCCGCCGTGAGTCCCTCGCCCTTGCGCAAACCCCAGCAGCCCATGCGGTCGCAGCACCAGCACTATAGCCATCACCAGGAAAGGCAGCACCAATGTCGACTGGGGGAAATACACAATGCCCATCGCGGACACGACTCCCACCAGCAGCGCCGCAAGATAAGCCCCGGTTACACTGCCCATCCCGCCAATCACAACCACCACAAAGGCTTCGGCGATGATGTGGATGTCCATTTGCAGGTTTACCGCCTCCCTGGGAATCTGCAAGGCGCCGCCCAACCCGGCGAGTGCCGAGCCGAGAAAAAGAACGCCGGTGAACAACCAACGCTGATTAACGCCCAGCGCGCCGGTCATCTCGCGATCCTCGGTTGCGGCACGTACCAGGGTACCCCAGCGCGTACGGTGAAAAAGAAGCCACAGCAGGCCAAGCACCACCGGCCCGAGCACGATCAGAAACAGGTGATACTGCGGAAACCGTCCACCGAAAATCTCCACCGTGCCGCGCAGGCCCGGCGCGCGGTCGGCGAAGAGGTCTTCGCGTCCCCATATCCAGAGCGCCGCATCCTGCACCAGCAACACCACCCCGAAAGTCGCGAGCAACTGGAACATCTCCGGCGCTCGGTAAATGCGACGCAAAACGAACATTTCCATCGCCACGCCCACCAGCCCGACCGTGACCGCCGCCACCACCAGCGCACCCCAGAAACCCGCACCGCCCATGGCCGGTGTCAGGAATGTCGTCATGCTGTACGCCAGATAGGCCCCCAGCATGTAGAACGACCCGTGCGCGAAATTCACGATCCGCGTCACGCCGAAAATGATCGACAACCCGCTCGCGACCAAAAAAAGCGTCGAAGCATGGGCCAACCCGGCCAGGATCTGGATCAACAGGGAAGACATCGTCGGCGGAAATCCGGTTGGAAAATGAAGAGGCGCATGAATATGCGCGAGAGCCTACCATTAGACGGAGATGCGCTCCTTCAAGACTTCCAGTTCTGGATGGACAGGCGAACCTGGTCATTTGCCAACAGCAGCCCGCTCGGGATTGAACCATCGGGAATGACGGGGCTGCTGCGGGAACTGTGGTGGACAACGAGCCTTCGAATCAGTATCTTGGCTCTGGTGACCCGGCCTATCACGGAGATTTCGCAGGATAATAAGAACCTGTTTTTAATATCAGCCTGACAAATGAATGAATTTTTTCAAGAATTTCCAAAAATGAAAAATCGAACGCCATGTTATTCGCGTTTTCGGTTCTTGATATTGGGTTGGGCGTCACGGGAGGCGGTGTTCATGGCGGCCATTCCACTACTCCGAGGTGTCCAGCAATGCGCATACTCTTGATTGCTCTCTTTGCAATCGTGCTGGCCGCCTGTGCCACGACCGCGGATGTCATGCGCATCGACAACACAAATCGCGGCGCCAGCGATCCAGCAACTATTCGGGTGTTCCTCGATGAGCCCAGTCAGCCGTACACAACCGTCGCAATGGTCAGGATTTCGGACCAAGGCTGGGGTCTAAGCTTGGAGGACCTCAAGGCCGCGATGATCAAGGAAGCCGCGAAGCTAGGCGGAGACGCCGTCATTGTAGGAACCGAGACGCGCAACGCAGGTACTGCGTTCGTTCCAATCGGAACCATGCTCTACGGAGTCGAATCCCCTGAAAAGATTCTCGTCGGCAAAGTGATTGAATTTCTAGATCATCATTGAGATGCGACCGCACATGAGCTTAAGCACCGTGTAGAGATCGCGTGGAGGATGGACAAATGAAGGAAACTCAGCTTTCTGAGAAGGTTGGTGACAAAGAAGAATTAGTTTCGGCAATAGACGCGCTGTGACGCCCAACCCGCGCATCGACACGGACGCCCAGAGAGCGGCCTTCGTCCGCTCTCTGGGCACCGGTCATGCGCAACGTTGGGCCACACGACTCGAGATGGATCAAATGCCCGTATCAGATGAGAAGTCCAATGGCTGTTTGTGAAATCCCCTGATCCTGTCGTCGATGCAAGAGTGAGGGACAATGCGTTTTCAACAGTTACTTGATCCACTACCCATCGTCGGCGTATTCGTGGCGTTCGTGGTAGTCGCGCTGATCGCGGCCGAGTGCGGTTACCGCCTCGGGCATTGGTCGCAGAGCCGCACGTCTGACGAGAAGCAGGGTACGACGGCAATGGTTACTGGATCGCTCCTGGCCCTAATGGGTTTCCTTCTGGCAGTCACGATGGGCATGGCGACCGATCGCTTCGATAAGCGCCGCGGTCTCGTGCTGGAGGAAGCGAACTCGGTGGGCACCATGTACCTCCGGGCCGGCTACCTGCCAGAGCCGGCCTCGAGCCAGATCCGGGATTTGCTCCGTGAGTATGTTCCACTTCGCATCGCGGACACCGCGGGTGTGGCAGACGCCCGTGTGAGAACGGCTCGATCGGGTGTGATCCATGCGAAGCTCTGGTCCATCACCGAAAAGTTGGCCCGCACCACACCCGAATCGGACGTATTGGCCCTCTTCATCGTTTCACTGAATGAGACGATCGACTTACACGAGACTCGTGTTACGGCGGGCGTCTACTCACGCGTGCCAGAGACAGTCGTCTTCCTCCTGCTCCTCGGTTCGATTATGGCCGTGGGCCTGGTTGGGTACAACATGGGGCTTTCCCTGCGGCGCAATTCTCTTCCCGGCGTCGTGCTTATCGTCCTCCTTGGCGCGATCATCACCCTCGTGATCGATCTCGACCGACCCCGCGACGGATTCGTCAAGGTGGGCCAGCAACCGCTTATCGACTTGCAGGAGCAGATCGGGGCATATCCGCCAGCGAATCCACCGAAGTAGCTGGCACGCCGCCCAACAAAGCGCTCCAGCCGACGGTCTACCGGCTTCGCGGGCTGTCCGCCGCCGAGCTTGGACGTTGGGCGTCATGAACTGGACCCACTCGCCATGAAGGTCGATGTGCTCACCGAGACCGTTGTTGCCCGGCCGCCAGCCGAAGTGGCTGCATTCGCCGCAAATCCAGACAGCGCACCTGCCTGGTACGTCAACATCAAGTCAGTCGAATGGAAGACTGAGCCTGTCGCACGGGTTGGAGCACGAGCAGCCTTTGTCGCGCAATTCCTCGGCAAGCGCATGTCGTACACGTACGAGATCGTTGAATACCTCCCCGCTAAACACCTGGTCATGCGTACTGCCGAAGGTCCGTTCGCGATGGAAACCACGTACACATGGGAACTCACGAAGCGAGGAAACACACGCATGACCCTGCGAAATCGAGGTGAGCCTAGAGGCTTCTCGCGGCTCATGGCACCATTCATGCAGATCGCCATGCGTCACGCCAACTTGAATGACCTGGCGAGGCGCAAAAGTTTGTTGTAGCGAGGCTCTCAACAAGGCCCGATGGTTAAATGACGGGCAACCGCCAGTTGCGCCTGACGATTAACTGTGCCGACTACTATTGATAAGGAGAGTTTGCCGATGCCGTTTTCCTGGAAGTTGCGCGGAAGCGCCGGTCGGTGGATCTTTCTTTTCGTCTGGTTCGCGCTGCCTTGGGCTGTCATTTTTGGACTACAGCTCTACGGCGAATCTGTTCCGCAATCTGTGCGACACGCAACAAAGGATCTTGCCGCCACTTACTCGCTTCTGGTTTGCGCCGTAGGGGGATTGGCACTGATCTTCCTGCCGAGAGCGTACAAAATGCCACGGTTTCTCATTGGATTTCTCACCGCTCTTTACTTGTTTGTCGGGGGCGCTTGGCCGCATTCTCTTTGCGGACCGGAATTCATTCAGTCAGACACAGAACGACAACAGCAAGAATCTTCCAGCCCGGACCAGCAGAAGCCCCTTCCCTCTGCCGGGAAAGGTGCGAAAACATGTTTATAAGTTCGCCTGAGTTGGAATGCCTGGCAACGCTGCCACTCCCTACGCGAAACTTCCCCAAAAGCCATTTTGTCCGGGTGGTGAATTGAATTCAGCGATCGATTTATTCGAACCCGGCGAGACGTGGAATTTCTGTTTTTTGCCTTTTGATTGACCTGCTTGACCCCCTCAAAAAAATAGGACAACCGCCATGCAGACGCCAGACTTCCACAAGCAAGACATCAAAGCCCTGGCATTCGACCAGTACGGGACCATCGTCGATATGCAGAAAGGACTTACGGAGGCCGTCGCGCCCTTTCTCAAACAAAAAGGATGGCTGGGCGATCCGGATCGCTTTGTTACCTGGTGGCGGCGCACGCACTTTGAGAATTCCATGATCGACTCACTCTGCGACCGCGGCCATACGCCTTATCGACAAATCGGAGAGCGAGCCGTGTCTAACGTCATGGACCGCTGCGCAATTGCCTACACGAAAGACGAAGTCCGCTGGTTGGTGGGAGAGATCGAGAAGCTCAAGCCTTTTCCCGACGTTGTTGCGGCACTCCACAAGCTTCGCGCGAAAGGCTTCAAGCTGGCAATTCTGTCAAACGGCGATCGCGACATGCTCGAGGCCGCGGGTCCGCACATCGGCTTCACCTTCGATCATGTCATTTCCGTGCAGGATGCCGGACATTTCAAACCGCACTGGAAGACCTACGCCAAGGCCGAGGAAATCATCGGCGAGCAGCGATCCGGCATCCTGTTTGTTGCCAATCACGCCTTCGACTGCATCGGCGCGAAATCCTACGGCATGCGCACAACGTTCATCGATCGGCGAAAACGTCCCTTTGGCCATTCACCGCATCAGCCGGATCTCGTTGTCGCCAATTTCGCCGAGTTGGCTGCCACGCTGACTTGAACCGTTACACCATTGCCTCGTTCATCCCCACTCCTCATGTGAAGACGCACAGAAGGACGCCGCAATTCCCGCGCAGCCCGGGCTGATTACCGGACGTTGATTTCGACCCGCCGATTCCCGGCTTCGACGACGCCATCCTGTGTTGGAATCAGCAGCTCACGCTCCCCGCGACCGGCAACCGAAATGGAGGATTCCTTTATTCCGCGTTGCGTCAGCACAGCGCGAACCCGCTCGGCACGCTGCAACGACAGCTTGTCGTTGAATTCGCGTCCGCCCGCCGAATCGGTGTGTCCGACGACCTGGATATCCGGCGCCGGCCGACTTCCGAGATCGGCGATGATTTTTTCTATTTCCTGCACGGATTCGTCAGCCAGAAGATCTTTGCCTTCGCGAAAATAGACCAAAAATTTGACCGGCCGGGGCGGCATCGCATCCAATGCATCGCCATACTCCTCGGCGATTTTCTGCGGGTCATAAGTTTCCCTTGTCACCAGGCCTTTGCCTTCTATATGGGCCGACGCGTAAGCCTTGTCGAGCAGCATTTCGATGCCGTTTTGCCGAACCACTACTGCGCCGACCGTCCCGTTTGCCTTCGGGATCAGTGTTATGCGGTCATTGCGGGTCACAGGATTCGGATACTTGAGCGGAAAAGTGGACCATCCGTCTTCGTCGGGAGTATTTGTGACCGTTTTCGGTGCGGTGGGAAGAGCTTCAACGGCCTGGCCAGGTCTGGATGAGCCGGGTGCCTTCTGCGTGTCTTCGGGATCTGCGCCTCTGCAAACCGGTGACGACAAAATCGAAGCAATCGCGACCAATGCAGTGATGAATTTCAATTCCAAACGGTTTCTCATCAAAGTACAGAGCGTTTGACAATGTGAAGCCATTATTCCTCCAGACTGCTGCGTAGAACCCGTCGCGCCAAGCTCGACGACACGCCAATTATTCGCCCGATACAAATAACACAAGCGTGCGCCCGGAGCAAATGCCGCCACTATCCGGGCACATGCAATCCAGGCATTGCCGGCAAAGTACCTTGCGGGTTCCAGTAGGCAGTTTCGATCAGCGCCGAGTTCCGGCACCCAGGCGAGTAGAATCCTGAAGGACGTCGAAGTCGACCGAACGCGCGCCTTTGCGAATGGTTTTCGGTGGCGTTGGTTCTTTTCGGATGCCGCGTGAGAGACATCACTCTCCATCGCCAATTACAACACTTCAGTATGTTGAGGTTCTTATGCCGGCCCCATTACACAAGTCGCTTGGACTCTCGCCCGAATTGCACGGCTACCTCGTCGCGCACGGCACCCCGCCAGACGCGGTGCAGCGAGATCTCATCGCGGAGACCGCCAAGCTCGGCTCCGTTGCCATCATGCAGGTCGCTCCGGAGCAAGGCGCGTTCCTCACATTGATCGCGAAAATGATCGGTGCACGTGACGCCGTCGAGATCGGCACCTTTACCGGTTACTCGTCCCTGGCCATTGCGCGCGGACTCGCGCCCGGCGGGCGGCTCTTGTGCTGCGATGTTTCCACCGAGTGGACGACGATCGCAAAGCGCGCCTGGCAGGCCGCTGGCGTCGAAACACTCATCGACCTTCGCATCGCGCCGGCAGCGGAAACCTTGCGCAGCTTGCCGTTGACGCCGCGCTTCGACCTCGCCTTTATCGATGCCGACAAGGTGAACTACAAGACTTACTACGAAGAAATCTTGATGCGAACCCGGCCTGGCGGTCTGATCCTCGTCGACAACGTGCTCTGGAACGGCGCCGTCATCAACCCGGAGAAACAGGACGAGAACACCCTTGCGATTCGCGCCTTCAACGACGCTGTTGCGGCAGACGCGCGCGTAGACTGCGTCATGACGCCCATTTCCGACGGACTCACGATGCTGCGCAAACGATGAGTCGGACCGTCCCTGGAAAGCAATGTGACGCCGTACGCGGGCAAATATAGCCGTCCCCTTCCCGGACTCGCGTGTGGTAACGTTTCTTCCCCGACATGCACATTCACATGCGATCGTTCATGGCCTGGCTCATTGCAAAATACCTGTTGACCGCCGCCGCCGTTGTTCTGGTTTCTGAACTGGCCAAACGCAGTGACAAACTCGGCGGACTCGTGGCGGCGTTGCCGCTGGTGACGATACTGGCGCTGATCTGGTTATACGTCGAAAACCAGCCTCAGGAAAAAATCGCCAACCACGCCTGGTATACGTTCTGGTACGTGATCCCGACCCTGCCGATGTTTCTCGCGTTTCCCGCGCTATTGCCACGACTGGGCTTCTGGCCTGCTCTATTGGCCTGCGTCGTCATCACCGTGGCCTGCTTCGGCCTTTTCGCTCTGGCGATCCGCCGCTTTGGCATTGAGTTGTTGTAAATATTTACCCCAAGTAACTCTCTCACCGCAGAGGACGCGGATACCCTACGTGCGCAGCACGTCGGCGTACCCTTCTGGGTCGCGGAGGAAAAAAGAAGGAAGAGAAAACAGAAGTTAAACCTTGGCATGACGCTAAAATGACCGCCGTTAGCTTCGCCTTAACTATCGAATTGTTTACTCTATTCGTTCCTCCGCGTCCTCCGCGGTGAGTGCGTTTTCGTGGCCGCAGCTACTTCATAGCCGTGGATGGTCTGCGTTTTTTGACTTGTGCATCGGGCGGCTGATAGTCCTTGCCGTCCTTGTAGTGCCAATCGACCATCACGCCCCGACCGTCCTTGAGGTCCAGCCTGCCCACAAAAGCTCCTAATGTGGATTGCTGATCCAACTTGCGAAAAATGATGGGGCCGAATACGGATTCCACTTTCAATCCGCGGAATGCCGCCACCAGTTTTTCGGTGTTGGTGGATTTGGCCTTGCGCAGGGCTTCGGCGATCGACATCATCGTCGTATAACCCACCACGGATCCCAGGCGCGGGGTTTCGTTAAAGCGTTTGCGATAGGCATCGACGAATCGATCATGCGCCGCAGACTTGATCTGGTCCCAGGGATAGCCGGTCACGATCCAGCCCTTTGGAGTTTCATCTTTCAACGGATCGAGGTACTCGGGTTCCCCGGTCAGCATGCTCACAACGGCGCGATTCTCGAACAGGCCGGTCAGGTTGCCTTCCCGCACGAATTTGGTCAGATCGGCACCGAAGGTCACATTGAAGATCGCATCCGGCCTGGCGCTCGCCAGAGCCTGCACCGTTGCGCCGGCTTCGAGTTTTCCCAGCGCCGGCCATTGCTCCGCCACAAACTCAACATCCGGACGTTTCGCTTTCAAAAGTTCCCGAAAATTGGCGACGGCAGACTGCCCGTATTCGTAATTCGGCGCGATGGTCGCCCAGCGTCGGGCTGGCAGTTTGGCAGCTTCCTCCACCAGCATCGCGGATTGCATGAAGGTGCTCGGCCGCAGGCGGAACGTGTAACGGTTGCCTTTGTCCCAGACCAAGGCGTCCGACAACGGTTCCGCCGCGACAAACAACACCTTGTTACGCAAGGCGACGTCGCTCACTGCGAGTCCGACGTTTGACAGAAAGGTGCCGGTCAACAGATGCACTTTCCGACTGGACAGCAATTCCGCAGCGTGGCGGGTGGCATCGTCTGGCTTGCCTGCGTCGTCCCGGGAAATGACTTCCAGTTTCCGTCCGCCAATCAGCCCGCCGGACGCGTTGACCTCCTCCACTGCGAGCTGCCAGCCGTTTCGGTAAGGCACGGTGAACGCAGGTACCGTCGAATAACTGCTGATTTCCCCGACGCGGATGGGTTGTTGGGCGAACGAAGTCGTCGTGCACACCAGGACTACTGACAGCATCCAGATTTTTGTTTTCATTGTCCGTTTCATTCGGAAACACCAAAACGGCAACCCGGTCTTTGCCGAATGCCCATGAGCAAGCATACTACGCCCTTCGTCAAACGCTCATCCTGGACCCGATCTCCAGTCTTCTCGAAAACATGTTCCCATTTCATTCGATCACAACCAATGGCGTGCGCCTGCGTTGCGTCGTCGAAGGCGACGGCCCGCTGGCAATCCTGGTGCATGGCTGGCCGGAGTCCTGGTACTCATGGCGCCACCAGATCAGCATGCTCAAGGACGCCGGTTACCGTGTCGTGGTGCCGGACGTGCGCGGCTACGGAGGCAGCGATGCGCCCGAGGCGATCGAAGCCTACGACATGGAACAGATGATCGGGGATGTGCTCGGCCTGATCGACCATTTCGGGGAGAAACAGACCATCCTGATCGGCCATGACTGGGGCGCACCCATCGTCTGGAATACCACTGCCCTGCATCCCGATCGGGTGCGTGCGGTGGCGGCGCTGTCGGTGCCCTATTCTCCGCGCGGAAAAATCTCTTCGACCGCGCTATGGAAACAACTCTACGCAGGACGTTTCTTCTACCAGCTTTATTTCCAGACACCGGGCGTCGCGGAAGCGGAGTTCGAGGCCGATATTCGCACCGCACTGCGAAAAATCTATTTTGCCGGCTCAGGCGATGCCCCGAAGGGAATCTTCCGCGCCGACAAACCCGCCAACGCGCGCATGCTCGACGATCTGCCCGATCCGGCACACCTTCCGGATTGGCTCACCAAGGCGGACCTCGACTACTACGTTCAGCAGTTCGAGCGCAGTGGATTTCGCGGCGGTCTCAATCGCTACCGCAACCAGGACCGCGACTTCGAGCGCCTTACCGCTCTTTCCGGCGCCCGCATCACGAAGCCGGCCTGCTTTATTGCAGGAAGCCGCGACAAGGTGTTGCGCTTTGTGCCCAATGTCGACCTGGTGGAAAACATGAAACGCTGGGTCGATGACCTGCGCGTGTGCAAAATCATCGAGGGTGCCGGTCACTGGATTCAGCAGGAGCGGCCGGACGCGGTGAACACCATTCTGCGGGACTTTCTAGCAACCTTGCCTTAAAACATGTAACAAAATAAATGTGGAGTGCAAACAAAGCCCCTCTCCCTCCGGGACGAGATTCCACGGGGTTGCTCGCCGCGAATTGAGCCTACGAACCGTTTTTCTCCCCTCGCCCTCCGGGAGAGGGGCGGGGGTGAGGAAGGTTCGTGGGTAGGGCACACTTGAGGCGGAGCAGAGGGGTTTGGGTGAGGGAAGACTCTTATTTTTGTAGGGGCTCTTAAACAATCGTCAACACACGGAGATTACAGACGTGTCTATCGGAAAACTCTCAGGCGTCGCAGTGGTCACCGGCGGCGCCAGCGGCATCGGTGCCGCCTGTTGCCGGGAACTGGCAGCGCGCGGCGCGCGCATCGCGGTTCTCGATCGCGACAAACGCGCACACGAGATCGCGCGGGAAGTGAATGGCCTCGGATGGACTGGCGACGTGGCGGACGAAGCCGCCATGCAACGGTGCGCGCACGCCATCGAAGAAGAAATGGGCCCGGTGGAATATCTGGTCAATAGCGCGGGCGTTATTCAGGTACCGCTGCCGCCCGATAAATTGTCCATGACGACCTGGGACGAAGTCGTGCGAGTGGATCAGCGCGGCACCTATGTCGCCGCGGTTGTCTTCGGCACACGCATGATCGGGCGCAGGCGCGGCAGCATCGTCAACATTGCCTCAGTCGCAGGAATGCGCTCCATGCCGCTGCACGCCTACGCGCCGGCAAAGGCGGCAGTGATTGCCATGACCGAATGCCTCGCCGCCGAGTGGGGACCGATGCAGGTTCGGGTCAACGCCGTCTCCCCGGGATATACCCGTACCCCGGCGTTGCAAGGCGCCATCGACAAGGGCGAGCGGGACGTCACTGCGCTCGAACGCAATGCCGCAATGGGGCGCCTCGTCGAACCGGCCGAGATCGCGCGCGC
>JBJXFN010000035.1:0-9132 GCA_046155535.1 Burkholderiales bacterium | reverse complement strand
TTGATCCCGTCGCCGTCCTCGTCCAGCGCAAGGGAACCGATGACGCCGGTGTTCGCCTGCAGCCAGGTATTGCCGCCGTCGAGCGACACTGCGGACGCCATGACATGCGTATGCGCGGCGTCCTTGTCGACCATGTGCACATACACGGCCCGGCTGCCGTCCCGGCTGAACACGATCGCCGGGTCGCCATGGCCCCCCACCGCCCCGGCCGGCACCGGGATCAGTTTGCGCGCCCAGGTATTGCCACCGTCCGTGCTGACCCAGACGCTGTCGTTGCTGCTGGACGAGCCGAAGATGCCGTCCACGGCATTGAGGTCGTTGGCCGACGCGATGATGTTGTTGGAATTGGCGGGATTGACCGCGATCGTGGCCTCGCGCTGCGAGTCCGCCTGGTTCGAGACGTTCACGTCCGCCCGCGTCGGGCCGGAGAGCCGCGGCACGGTAACCGCTACCGGCGGCGCGCCGTTGACGCCGATCCGGAAAGTGGCATCGCCGGTCAATTGCCCAAACAGCGTGCTGACATCGTTGGTACCGGCGACTGTCAGCAGGTCGCTGAAAGCAATGCCGTCCTTGAGGGTCGAAAGCGCCGTGCTTTCGGTAAGCGTGATACCGCCTTCATTGCCAAGATACAGACCAATGGTGAGCGACAGTCCGCCGCCGGCCGAGAGGCGGATCACGCTGTCGCTCGACAACTGCGCCACCGATCCCAGGTTCAGGCCCTCGAACAGATCGAAATTAATCGGGATGTCAATGAAGCCGAAGTTGTCAACGCTGGAGACGTTCCCCAGATTCAGGTTGATCGTCAGTTCGTCGGTCAGCGCGTCGTACTGCACCAGATCGGACCCGAGGATCTGCACCAGGCGTTGCGCCAATTCCTGCACCGTGTCGAAGGTCGGCGCACTGCTGGAATTGAGCAGTTTCTGCACATCGTTACCCAGCCCGGTGTTCCCGGTCGTCGCAGAAGCCAGGACCGTGACGGTTTCCGCGCCGCTGCTATTGATGCTGACGGTGAAACTTGTGTTTGACGCGAGCACACCGTTGCTCGGAGCCGCGGAAGTTGCATTCAGCAGCAGGCGGCCGGCGACGCTGGTCGCGGTTTGTGATCCGCCGAATCCCAGGCCGCTACCACCGCTGACGGAGAATCCGGTAATGGACGGATCAATGGCGATCAGTCGCACCCGCCCGTTGTCGGCTTCGGCGCGCAGTTTTGTATCCAGACGCGCAGTCGCCAGAGCTGCATTTACGTCTGTGATGAGTTTGTTGGCGCCATCGGCGCCGTCATCCCCGTCATCGAACAGCAGTGTGTCGTTGAACAGATCGGCGAATTTGAGCACCTCGTCCAGCGCATTGCCTACGAAGGGAATGTCCTGCGCGCCGAAGTCGCGGCGGAAGTCTTCCAGCCAGTTGGCCACCTGCCCCAGCAGGCTGACCAGGGTACCGGCGTCGATGTTGTTGAAATTGAACAGATCGGCGAAACCGCTGGGCGGGGTCACCACCAGGGTGTCGAAATCGGTCACATCCGGCCAATCCAGTATCAGCGTGCTGTCCGGTCCCGGCGTCACGCCAAGGAAGGGCGCGCTGATCGGCAGGCGGATGTTGGTGCTGGCATTGAAGTCAGCGTCCAGGGCCGCCAGACTGTCCCCGAGTTCCGACAGGTCGATGCGCCCGGCGCTGGCCGGTGCGCTGTTGCTGCCCGGATCCGAAAGCGAAATCGAAAAATCCGCGTTGCCGGTCGCGCTTCCGTCCACGATGCCGATGCTCAGGAAACCGAATCGCGCACTCGCGTCGAGATTTTCTGCGGCCAGGTCAATGCTGCCGCTGAGTTGCGCATCGTCGATGAAGACGAAGTCTTCCAGACTATCGCCATTGCCCGGGTTGAAGTTCAGATCGACTCCGAACACCAGGCTGAAATCCAGCTCCGCATTGATGCTGGCGTCCACGTTCGCCCGGAAGTCGGCCAGGCCTTCCTCCAGATCGAAGCCCAGTTCCAGCGGTGCCGCAATATCGACAAGTACCTGATGCAGGTTCAGGTTGAAAGTCAGCAGTTTGGTGGAGGCGTCGTAGTTGGCGCCAATCGCTGTCGGGCTCAAGCCGAGAATCTGCGCCAGTTTCGCGGCGAACTCCTGCACGGTGTTGAAGTTTGGCGCGCCACCGACCTTCGCCAGTTTGGGAACGTCGTTCCCCGGCGTGCTGTCGTCCAGGTCATCGATCAGCAGCGTGTCGGCGGCGAAATCGGTGAATTTGAGAATTTCGTCCAGGGCCGGCCCCAGGACCGGCAGCCCGAGCACGGTCTGGATGGCGTCTGTCTGACGCAGTTCATCGAGTTGTGTGGTCAGTTGTGTCAGCAGCGTCAGGATCTGGGCCGCGGACAAATCGCCGAACTCGAACAGGTCGCTGAAGTTACCGTTGAAATTCAGGTCGTAGCTGCCGGGGTTGAACAATTGCGGCGCCGCAAGCGTGACGGACCCGACGTTCGGATTCACAAACCCGCCAAGGCCCGTATTCACCCGGATCGGCAGGTTCGCGCTCAGCGCACCGGTCGCCGTCGCCTGGAACAGATTTTCGAAAGGCGTGCTTGCCAGTTCCCCGGCGGTAATCTTTCCATCACTGTTCGGATCGATGACGTTGATGCCGACGTCGGCATCGAGATCGAAGGTGCCGTTTTCCACCCCCACGCCAAGGAATCCGAAATGCGCACCCAGCGCAAGTCCGGTTGCGTGAATGTCGGCCGTCACGGCAACACGATCCATTTCGATGTAGAAACGGTCCTGGAGCGCCGTGATGCCATCCGGCGTGATGTCAATGCCGACGGTAAATTTGGGCAGTGCCGCGTTCAGCGCATCAACGAAACCAACGCTGGCCTGCAGGTTCAGCGTCCCGTCGATGTCCAGTCCCACCGCGTCGGCTTCGACGCCCAGCGACAGTGAAATGCTTTCGCTGATCGTCTCGTGCAGATCGACCACGAATTCCAGCGCCGAGGATGCCGCCAGCCGATCCGGAATCAGTGTCCGGATGGCATCGAACAATTCGTTGAACGTGGCTGTCGCGTCGTTGTTGAAATAATTCACGAACGGCAGCCGCACATCCTGGTTGATGTTGTCCGACAGATCGATGATTTCGCCCAGGGTCTTGTTGACGACTGGCAGGGTGACATTGAACGGGGCAGCGCCTTCGACACTCTGGACCTTCGCGACCAGGTCGTTCAGGCCATTGAGAATCAGATTTTTCAGGGAATCCGGAATGGCGACTTCAATCTCACTGTCGGCCACTTTCGGTCCGAACGGGGTGGCGTGGGACAGCAGAGGATTGGGCAGCAAGGAAACCGTGGTGTTGGGATCCGGGGACGTCGCGTCGCCCAGCGCCGGGAAATCCAGCGCACCGTTTTGCCAGTCCACGAACAATTCCCGGAAGCCGGGCCGCAGGATGGCGCTTTCCCAGAGCGGGTTGTTTCCCGACCCAGTGTCATAGGCAAGATCGGTCCAGAAATTGGGGTTGTCGGTGTAGCTGCTGCCCGGCGTGGCCTCGGGAAGCAGGGTCTCGGGATTGCGGTTGAACTGTATGCGGCGCCTCTGATCGTCGGAAACCCGGCGAATCAGAAGCGGTCCGGCCACCACGTTGCCCGGCACGTCGGGCATGGCGCTCAGCGCGATGTTGCTGAGTTCGGCGCTCAGGGACGAGGACGTGAACAGGAACGTGCCCAGCAACCGGTAGGCGATGCCGTCCTCTTCGATGCCGCCGGCAAACGCCGGGTCTCCTGCGAATCGGCGCTGATCCACCGCTTCCGGCTGTCCGGTGACGAATGCGATGCCGCCGTCCTTGATGATGTAACGCGCGTCCAGCGCGGGTTTGATGTGCTCGTCCGGAAAATTCGAATTTGTGAGATTGTCGAGTTGCTGGGTGACGTTGTGCTGCCATGCCGCGTAGATTGCATACGTTTGGCCTGCATCAATGTCAGCGGTCCATTGCGCCGGGCTGGCAGAATCATTGTTCGAACTGATCCGGAACAAGGCGGCGTTCGTGGTCTGGCTGTCCGCGCGCCAGACATGGTCGGCATCGATGGACACCAGCCAGGGACGACCTTCCGCACCGGGTACCCCGGGCAGGGTGGCGGTAAGAACGTTGCCGCCGTGCGCACCGTTGAGGTTGAGCAATTTTGCATCGTAACCGGCGAAACCCGACACGTTGGCAAACAACGCGCTGATCTGGTTTGCCCAGGTCGCCGTGGGATTGCCGTCGACCGGCGTTTCGGTCAACAGCAGCATCTTCGACAGCGTCACGCTGTTGGCGTACGCCGCAAACGTCTGCTTGTCGAACTCCGCCGCCGCATTCGGCGCAGCCAGGGCGTCGTCGTTGAACGAGAATTTGAAGTTCGCGATGGTGACTTCGTTGCCGACCAACTGGTTGTCAGTGGTGCTGGCCGCCAGCACGGTAACCACCACCGGCGTCCCGCCATCCACCGTGACGGTAAATGTCGTGTCGGCACTGATGCGCCCGTTGCCGGGCGCCGCGGAATCCGCCGTCAGGCTCGCCTTTCCGGCGATCGTTGAGGAACTCTGGGAAACGCCGAAGCCCAACGCGTTGCCCGTCGTCGCAGTTACCGTAAAACTGGTGACGCTTGTGTCCGTGGCAACCAGCACGAGCTTGTTGCCGTCGGCATCTGCCTGCAGACGAGTGGCCAGGCCCGCAGTGGCCAATACGGCGTTGATGTCCGTGGTGAGACGGTTGGGGAAGGCCTGATGGTGACCCGCCCCCGGATCCAGATCGAGGAAGGCATCGAGTTTTTCGTGATCGCCGGGTTTGAAGATCGGGATCACGGTGCTGCCGACCGTCACGGTCGCCAGATCCATCTTGGAATTCAGTTCGGTCAGGAAATCGAATACTTCGAAGCTGAACCCGAAGCGCTCCTCGACCATGCCTTTGATGAAATCCTTGGCAAATTCCTTGATTTGGCCAATCGCCGCCTCGATCGGATTGAACAACAGGTTCAGGGGCTCCAGCACCTGATCGAGAGTGTCGCTCACGGATTGCAAGGCAAAACGCAGCAGGCCCAGCTCCTCGGGCAGGCCGACCATCGGAAGCAGGTGATTGTTGATGAACGAATCGTTCGTGGAACCGTCGCCGTTCAGGTCGTCCAGTTCCGCGATCAACACGTCGAGCATGCCGACCCCTGCCTCGGTGCGCGCGCGCAACGTGTTGGTCAGCGTGTCGAGGCCGTCCGAACTGCCTTCCTTGTTCTGCAGATCGCGCCGGCTTTGCGGATCGAACAGGGCCCGCGTGATCGCCAGCCCGAGATCGCCCCAGTTGCGCAGACCTTCATTGATTTCGTCCACCCAGTTGTACAAGTAGGCGGTCAGCAGGCGACCCGGATCCGGCGCGGCCGAGGGGCCGCCGGCGAGGTTGTCTACCAGCGCGGAGACCAGCGGACCGAGCGGTTCGCGCGCGCCACGAGAGATCGCGAGCTGCTCCACCTTGTCGCGAATCAGGAGCATGGCGTTCAGCGCCTTGCCCCGGGAACCTTGCACCACCAGTTGCTCGTCGCCGCTGCCGGTTTCGTTGCCGGCATCCAGATCCTGCATGACCGTGAGCGTAAGCGCCGTGACCGTCGTGACCAGATAGTCGCCGTGATAGTTGTTCAGTCCGTAAACGGTGAAGCGCTGCCCCTCGACAAATCCGTCCGCGATAAAGCTGCCGGTCGTGCGCACAAACGAGTTGGTTGCCGCATCGACATCGATCCGGGTCTTGTCCGTGAACGGGACAAACACCTCGATTTTTTCATCACCGCTTGCCGCGCTCGCCGCCTCGTCCGCCAGCCCTTCCGCCACCGTCAGGGTCGTGTCCGTCACCGCGGTGACGTGAAACACCCCGTTATTGAGCGCACTGGTGAATCCCGACGTGGTGATCTTGTGATTGACCTTGAATCCGTCGTCCAGATAACTGCCGGTGGACCGGGCAATGGTATCTGTCGCCGCATCGACCGTGAGCACGCCTTCGTCGCCAAGTTTGACCTTCACAATCGGCGTCGGGTCGAAGGGGAACGGCCGGATCAGGGTTTCGTAAATGAACCGCGTCGGCGCGCCATAGGGGATGCCTGGCGAACTGTCGTCGCTGACATCGCCGTTGGGCAAAACCTTGCGATTGGGGTCGCCGTTGTCGGTTTTGCGTTCGGCATCGAATCCCCTGGTGACGTCGCCGATGTACCCTTCGACGAGAAAATGGCGAAGCCCATTGGCAAAATCGCGCTGGTCGCTGTTCAGCGAGGCGAAGACATCCACGAAATCCGGGAAAACGCCTTCGGCAAATTCGTTGACCAGGGTGTGCGCCCAATGATCTCCCGCCGCATGCGTCAGAAAACCGTAGGACCACGCCAGGATTTGCGATTTTTCATCTGCGGTAAACGACGAGTCGTTCTGCGCCGCCCAGGCCATGTCCAGGATGCGGGTGAGCCAGGTCGCGAGATCCGTGGCATGAATCACCCCCTGCCCCATGACAAAGTCGGGGAACCCGTCGGGGCCGACGGTGCCGGCAAAATAATATTCCGGGTGTGCTTCCAGCGCTGCGAGGATTTTCGGGTGGACGTCGTATTGCTGGCCCGCGATCGTAATTCTGCGGTCCTCGTCGCCTGTGACATTCGGATCGCCGAACAGATCGAACAACACATCTTTCGCGACTTCGACGTGCGTGTGCGGTTTGAATGCCACTTCCGCGAGCGGATTGTTGTGCGCGCCCACGGTATGGGCGTGTTCCATCCCGATAAGGTGCCCCGCCTCGTGTTCCACCAACTCCGCAAGTTGCGCGCCGAGTTGTGCCGCGCTCAGGCCGCGCACATCGATGTTCTCTGAAAATATGAAAGCGTTGTCGCCGTGGTCGAGATTGCCGGCATCGATCTGTTCGGACAAGCCGAGGAATTGGCCGTATTCGGAAAACGCCGATCCGTCGCCCCCGATGAAAATCGTCGAATAATCGCCGTTTGCCGGACGATCCAGAGTGAAGTCGATTTCGAATCCCGCAAACTCCTCGCCCAGCGAGGCCAGCAGGGCCGAAATGATTTCGTCTTCCTGGCCGACAAGTTGTCCGGGCGCCTTAAAGGCTTCCACGTCGACATCGCGGACAAGCACCGGCCCCCGGTAATCCACATCCATTTCCCCGTCCAGATCCAGGAAAAAGGTCTGCGAATCGGCATGGGCGCGCGAGTCGATTTCATCCAGTTGCACGAATCCGGTTTCCGGGCCGGCGTGGTATGCGCTGTCCGTCAGCCCTGTGATCACGGTTGGTTGCAGGGCCTGCGTAGCATCAACCACGGCAGTCGTGTTGTGGGTATCCCGGGTCGCCGCGAGGAAGTCCACCACCGCAGGCGAAGCCACGTCCGCCGAGAGCAAGAGCCTCGGCTCAAGAGACTCCAGCATCGGCTTGCGCCGGAACGGCGGCTTCTGTGGCCGTCCGAAAATGCGCTTGCGGGTGAAATTGAGGAACTTATCGAATGGGGCGTTCATGGGCGCTGCCTCCTCGTTCGCAGGGCGAACGAAAACTCGACCGGCCTCACCACGTGGGCGGGCCCGATCACTTCGTGAACAATTCCGGGAGCTGAAAAAGAAACCGCCGTGGCCCTTTCGGGATCACGGCGGCGCAAGACTACGGGGAGGGGATTTGCCGAATCTGTATCAACGCGCCGGTGCAGTCTCCCGGCGCAATCGGTCGCCAATGCGATGCGGACATCGCTTTTGCCGACCCCAGATTTCGACATCGCTTGCATTCCCTACCCTCCCCAGGATAACGAAGCCCGTCAAACCCAAAAGGGGCCAACGCCACGAATGGCCGACCCCAAAACCTACAGCGCGGAGTTTCTTGTTGTGAATGCTTTCCGCAGATCAATCAGCAAAGCCTGACAGAAAAAATATCGCTAAACCGCCTCCGTCAAGGACGCCGCCCGCAACACGCAGGCGGCGAAAATTTCACTTCTTCTCGGGCGCGGCCGCTGCCGTGCCGCTGGCGGCAGTGGTGACCGGCATGTCCACATTCAGAGCGCCAAACCGCCGCTCGTATTCCGCGACGACACCCTGCAACAGCATGTTCAGACGTTTTGCAGCGTAGGGACTGATCACAATCCTGTCCGTCAACTGGATCGTGACTTCCTTCTGTCCGCGATTCCATGCCTGGTTCATGCCGAACAGCATGACCACTTCTTCCCGCGTGCTTGTGACGTTGCAGACGTTGGCATAGGAACTTTTCATGTTCGAATCGTCCCACTTGATCTTGGTGCCTTCGATACCCTTGGCTTCGCTGCTTTCGTTTTTCTTCGACTCGGCCATCTTTTCTCCTTGGCTGAATGGACTGTTTACCGGCATTCACCTGAACATTTCATGAACACGTTGTTGTCGCCCGACAGCGACAAGTTCCGCATTTCGGAAGATTAGTAGAGGAAATTCTTTTTTACAAATGGTAAATGCATGAATTTTCGCTGAGTTTCCTTAACGATCCGGTGCAAACCCCTGAGTTACAGGGAAAAATTTTCCGCTCTGCGTTCAGAAACAAAAATTCTTTTTTGTCATGACATTGCGAGTTATACCTGCAGTAAGTCGGTATTTTGGGAATTTTGGAGATGCGGACTTCGGGCGCGGCGATCTCATCCAGGGATTGTAGAAAACACTGTGAGCATTTGAAACAGTTAGGAAATCATGACCGCCAGACACACTAGTGGCCCTCCACAATCCGAATTCGCCCGTGGCCCGTGCCGTCACGATGGCGGTGCATCGTTCCGATCTCTCGCCGGAATCGAACCGCAATTTCCCACCCCCCTAATTGTCAATGCCCGCCGCGTGAGATAAATCGTTGCGGTTCGAGCGCTGCAAAGAGATCCCGCTCGACAGGCGCGGGATCTCCGGATATCCGGCTTGCCACAATCTCCGCTGCAAGCGCGGCCCAGGTCATTCCCCGAGACCCCAGAGCAAGGCAAGCGAACAATCCGTTTGCATCGGCACGTTTAACGTCCACCTCCGTCAACGCGCCAAGGACAGGCAAGCGATCTCGCGCCATCGTCCGGAATGCAGCGTGACCGGTGAGATTTCCCACCTCGTGACCGGCACCAAACCCGGGCAGCATGGATTCGAGGCGCCGCAGATTCGAAGCGTGATCCTC
>JBJXFN010000026.1:0-4991 GCA_046155535.1 Burkholderiales bacterium | reverse complement strand
AACGCGTACTTGTGCAGCGTCACGGTGGCCCCAATGCGGAACTCGATGCGGGCCTGGAAAAACGTGGCGCCATTGTCACGGAACTTCCTACCTATCGCTGGTCGCTGCCCCGGGACTGCGATCCGCTACGACATCTGATCGCGGAACTGGGTCAGGGTCGTGTCGATTGCGTGGTGTTTACCAGCGCCTCGCAGGTGCACAATCTTTTTGCGGTAGCGGCGCAACAGGACAAGTCCGAACATCTGCGTGCCGATCTTGGCAAGGCGTTAGTGGCCTCGATCGGGCCGGTTTGCAGCGAGGTTTTGCGGGTCGCCGGGGTTGCGGTTCATGTGGAAGCCCGTCCGCCCAAGCTTGGCCCGCTGGTCGATGCGCTCAAGCTTGTATTTTCTCCAGCAAATTGAGTTTCCGCGAATAAAAAGAGCGACCCAAGGCCGCCCTGATTTCCGAAGATGGCGGATGGCGTTTCAGGCCTCCTCGCTGCCTTCGATCACCTTGCCGAACCATGCTTCAATGCTGATCGGCTTGACGCCTTCCTTTCTGGCGCGCTCCTGGTCCTTTGCTGGCAGATCCCCCTGCAGCAAGTCGATGTTCTTCCATCCCGCGATGGGGGTCTGGCATTGCGCGCGCGGTACGTATTTGGAGGGTTTGACCTTTTGCATCCGGTGCACATAACGCGGGCAGTTGGGGAAGACGTCTTCGACCGTCACCCGTACCACCAGCACGGATTCAAGAAATTCCCTGGCCAGCGGATCGTTTTCGCTCACTTTTGCCACGCCATGCACGCGCAACCTGTTGGGACGCTCGAAGTCCATGAACAACATGCCGACTTTGGCGTGGCCTGCAATATTGCCGGCGGAGAAAAACATGCCGTTGCCGTCATACAACGGGAAGGCGATGGTTTTGGAATCGACGACTTTCACGAAACCGGGATCACCCCCTTTGTAGGACACCGTCGGCCGGCCGTTTTCGTCCACGGTGGACAACCAGAACATGTCGCGGCTTTCGATAAAGGCCTTGTTCATGTCGTTGATATCCTGTGCCACGGCAACCTGGTCGATTTTGTCGGCCAGGCGGCGGGTATCGAAGCGGTCCTGGAAGGCGCGCTGTGTGGCGCCGTAGAGCTTGCTCATGGTTCCTCCGAATAAATTATTCTAGTTGGCATGTTTTTCTGCCGCCGGCGAGCTTATCAGAAGCGCGCCCTTCCAACTGTCAGGTTAGAGACTGATATTCCACGCGGATGATTTCGATAGCCTCGTTACCCGCCGGCGTGCGCAGGGTGACCGTGTCGCCTTGGCGGGCTTTTATCAGCGCCCTGGCCAACGGGGAGATCCAGGAGATGCGACAGCGTGCCATGTCCGTCTCGTCGATGCCAACGATGCTGTAGGTGTTTTCCTCTCCTTTGGCATTCACGACGGTGACTGTCGCGCCGAAGAAGACTTGATCCGTGGGTTCACGACCGGCGGGGTCCACCACCACGGCGTTGTCCATGCGCCGGGTCAGAAACCGGATGCGGCTGTCGATCTGCCGCAGCCGGCGTTTGCCGTAGATGTAGTCGGCATTTTCGGAGCGATCGCCGTTGGAGGCGGCCCACTGAATGACCTTTACCAACTCCGGGCGTTCCCTGTCGAGTAAGTGCAGGGCCTCCTCTTTCAGCCGCTGGAAGCCCGCCGGGGTGATGTAGTTTTTGGTGCCGGCGGGAAGGGGGGGCTGGCTGGCTTCGCCTTCCTCGTCGTCTTCCGGGGGGTGGGGCTGGTTCATGTGCTCGGTACGGTTACAATGTGCGTCTATTTCATCACACTCGCAAGGAGAACAGCGCAATGACCATCAAAGTAGGAGACAAATTGCCGGCCGGTACGCTCTGGGAATTCATCGAGGACGAAACACCGGGTTGCACGCTCGGGCCCAATGCGTTCAAAGTGGAAGACATCGTGCGCGGCAAACGCATTGCCATCTTTGGCCTGCCGGGCGCCTACACGCCCACGTGTTCGGGCAAACACCTGCCCGGCTTCGTCAAACTGGCGGACCAGATCCGGGCAAAAAAAGTCGACGAAATCTGGTGCCTTTCGGTCAACGACGCCTTCGTGATGGGCGCCTGGGGCAAAGAGCAGGGTGCCAAGGGCAAAGTACGGATGATGGCGGATGGCAGCGGGTTGTACTCCAAGGCGCTGGGTTTGGAACTCGACCTGGTCGCAAAGGGCATGGGCATGCGCGCGTCGCGTTATTCCATGCTGGTTGTGGACGGTGTGGTCAAGACGCTGAATATCGAAGCAGCGGGGAAATTCGAAGTCAGTGACGCGGATACCATGCTCAAACAGACGTGAGCCTGCCGTAAATGCGTTTTTTTGACCGGAGATCGATATGTTGCGCATTGCACTGCTGTTGACGATGTTGGGGCTGGCGGGCTGCAGTGTGGAAACGGCGTCCACTGCGGCCACCGCCGCCGCGGGAAAGGCCGAGGAGGCAAAACAGGCCGGGCAGACGATGGAGAATGTGCAACAGAAAGTGGAGCAGATGAACGAGCAGGCCACGGAGCGTGCCAAAAAAGCGGGAGATCAATAGGGCACGTTCCGCTTTTGGCACCGTCTCCGGGCATCGCCACGGAGTCTGATTCCGGTCCACGAAGTTTTGCTGATCCTTGCTGTGATCTCCTGGCGAGGCCATGGTTGGAAAAAGTTTTCCCGGTTATCCATCCCCAGTAACAAATTCCCGGCGCCTGAGCGATCGCCACGGCGCCATTGCGGCACCTGCGACATGCGGGCAAGACCATGATCCTCGTTCGATTGATCTGCATCGCGGTGCTGACCCACATGGTGTTCGTGGCGGCGCGGATGACAGCATCGTTGTATGCGCTGGCGAACAACGTGTCCACCTTCACGGTCGGCGTGATTCTCGCGCTGTTTTCCCTGATTCCGATGTTGATCGCATTGCGCGCCGGACGCTGGCTCGATGCAGTCGGGCCATGGCGGCCAACCCTGATCGGCACTCTTCTTATCCTCGGCGGAGTATTGCTGCCGTGGGTGTTCTCCTACCAATCTGCTGACCTGGCGCCGCTGCTGGTGGCGGCCGCGCTGATCGGCACCGGTTCCACCCTCTCCATGCTTGCAGTGCAGAAAGTGGTCGGCGATCGCGCTGACCCAAGTCACCGCGCCGCGGCTTTTTCCTGGCTGGCACTGGGCGCCTCTGTCTCCGGCTTCGCCGGTCCGGTCCTGAGCGGAATTCTCATCGACGCGTACGGCCATCGGGTGACCTTCGGCGCGCTGGTCGGATTGACGCTGATTTCGCTTGCCACGCTCTGGGCCAACCGTGAACTGCTGCCCTCGCGTCATGGCCGGCAGAGCGGTCCCGAACCGCTGCATCCGCTGGAGCTGCTCAAACACACCGAACTGCGGCACATTCTGATTATTACCGCTCTGGTTTCCATGTCCTGGGATCTCCAGACTTTCGTGATTCCGGTGCATGGCACCCGCATTGGCTTGTCAGCGTCCGAGATCGGACTGGTGCTCGGCAGTTTTGCGTTGGCGACCTTTACCATCCGGCTTGCGATGCCCTGGCTGTCGCGCAGGGTGAGGGAGTGGCAGGTCATTACCGGCACGCTCTTCTGCACTGCGTTCGCATTTGCCCTGTTCCCGCTGTTTTCCACCCGCGAATTTTTGATGGCGGCCGCTTTCCTGCTTGGGCTTGGTTTGGGCGCCGCGCAGCCAAACATCATGTCGCTGATTCATGCGCGCACGCCGCACGGGCGTGTCGGCGAGGCGCTCGGCGTGCGCTCCGCGCTCATTCACGGCAGTTCCGTGATATTGCCGTTGGTTTTCGGTGCTTTCGGTTCCGTCATGGGTGCCGCCGCGATGTTTTGGGCCATGGCGGTGATGGTGTGCATCGGCGGTGTCGCAGCGGTGAAGTGGGGGAAGCACCGGGGTCAGTGATCGCAGTGCCACGGGCGAGCGACACGGACTGAAAAGAATGTGGGGCTGACGGTTAGAAAAGCACCATATCCGTCAAACGGGCTTCCCTCAATGCCACAGACTCTTCCGGTAGGGCCGTCCCAAACGGATTGACGCGGAATCTTATCGATTCAACGCATCTGCAACGGATCGAAGACCAGCTTGTCGACCACAATGCCTTCTCACGACTGGACTCCTCCCGCTTTACCGGGCGGGGGCAACCAGAAATCCTGCGCGCGGAAAATGCACTACGACTTCGCCGGCGCGTTCGTCCTGTCGGCGGATGGCGATGTGTTGCGCGGAGAGGGAAACGATGATGCCCTGGACCGCATTCTTGCCGTAGTCATCCGGAACGACCTGCACGTGATCACCCGGTTGGCGACCGTTCGGGTCGCCTTCGTCCTTTGCCATCGGGGTTTGTGGCGTGGCATTGCGGGCGATCTCCAGCGCTTCGGCGGCGCCCAGTTCGCGTTCCCGATTGCCATGGCCGATGGCCTTGACGCGCTGCTCCCAGGTCAGCATTTTCGGAAAGCGTGCGAACAGGTTCGCGGCGTCGGGCAGGTTGCCGCGCACATACCAGATGTTCATATAGGCATTGACGTCGGCGAGACCCGGTTGTTTTCCGAGCAGCCAGGGGCGGCCGTCGCCCAGCTGCGCCTCAATCCAGTCGGCATGGGCTCGCAACTGGTCGCGCATCTGCGGGATCGCGGCCTTCATCGCATCGACATCGAATTTCGCGCCGCGCAATTGTTCCCGATCTTCCCGAAACTCCTTCGGAATCTGGTCGGCGAGCGAGCCGAAAACCAGATTCACCGTGTTCTGGAAAAAAGGCCGGTCCGTCCACATGGCCAGTGCCCACGGCAGGCCGGCGTTGCCCTCCGTGCACAGGGCGGGCTGCGGGAAACGCCGCTCCAGTTCGCGCAGGATGATCTGCGTGTCGCAATAAATGTCTGCGCCGATCTGCATCGTCGGGGTCCGCCGGTAGCCGCCGGTCATGGGCATCAGGTCAGGGCGCGGCATGATGCGCGGGATCAGGACCGAGGTCCAGGC
>JBJXFN010000022.1:0-14228 GCA_046155535.1 Burkholderiales bacterium | reverse complement strand
TTGTCACCACCAACCATGGGCGTTACGTACTGACGCTGTTTGAAAAACTCACGCCCAGGGAGCTGCCGTTTTACCTGGAACTGATGGCGCATCTTTCCAGTCACGGCCTGCCCTGTCCGAAGCCGATAGCCAATCTGCAAAATGCCCTGCTGGGCGAACTCAACGGCAAACCCGCCGCGATGGCAACCTGCCTTCCCGGACAACCCATGATGGACCCCACGCCGGGTCATTGCGCCCGGGTCGGCGAAGTGCTGGCCGAAATGCATCTGGCCAGCCGGACCTACCCGGGCAAACTGGACAACCTGCGCGGCAGCGCCTGGTGGAGTGCCTGTGCACCGGAAATCTATCCGTTTCTCAACGCCGCGGACGCTCAACTGCTGGAGTCCGAAATCCGGTTTCAGGCGCAGCAGGTCCGCGACGGGTTGCCGCGGGGCGTGGTCCATGCGGACCTGTTTCGCGACAACGTCCTGTTCGACGGCGAACGGGTCGGGGGATTCATCGATTTTTATTTCGCCTGCGTGGACAGTTTCATCTACGACGTCGCCATCACGGTCAACGACTGGTGCATCGACAGCAATCATCAGCTCGATGCCCGCAGAGCGCAGGCGCTGCTCAGGGCGTATCTGGCAGTTCGACCTTTTACCGATCAGGAGCGTGCCGCCTGGCCGTGGATGTTGCGGGCGGGCGCTTTGCGGTTCTGGGTTTCGAGACTCTACGATTTCCATCTTCCGCGGCCCGGAGAACTGACCCATAAACACGATCCGGAAAGATTTCGCCGCATCCTGATGACGCATCGCGCTGCGGCGGCTCAACCAGCCGCATTGCCGGTCTGACACCTCCATGAACGTACGCCGGGTCGCCGGGGCAAATGGCTGGCTGTGGATCGTGCAGGCCTTCCGCCTGGCACGCAAAAAGCCCCTCGGCTGGCTGGCGATTCATATGTTGCTGCTGGTAATTATCGTGGGCATGCTGCAGGTCCCGTTCATTGGCGCTTACGCACTTTGCCTGTTGACGCCGGTATTTCTCGGCGGATTGATGACTGCGGCGACAGATATCGAGGCAGGCCGAAATCTCCCGATGAACGCGATCTTCCGCGGTTTTCACCATCGCCTGGCCAACCTTGTCACCATTGGCGGCGTCTATCTGGTCGGCCAGGTCTTGATTTCCGGCACCATGCTCGCAGTGGGGGGGCCGGAATTCCGCCAGACAGTGCAAACATTCGTCGCAGGCGGCGACCCCGCCAGCATTCCCCCGGAGGCAGCCAGCCACATCATGTCCGCCATGCTGGTCGGCATGGCATTGATGGTGCCTTTGATGATGGCGATGTGCTTCGCCCCGGCGCTTGTGATGCTTGATGATCTTTCGGGTTGGCGCGCAATGCAGTGGAGCTTGCGCGCCAGTCTGGTCAACCTGCTGCCCTTGACGCTCTACAGCTTGGCCAGTTCGGCCTTGCTGATGCTCGCGCTGGTTCCAAGGGGAGCCGGGCTGGTCTTGTGGCTGCCGCTGATGGGGATGTCCCTGTTCACCAGTTACCGCGACGTGTTTGCCAGTCAGGCCGACTGAGCCGGCACTACATTACTTCAGGCCGCCACCAGTTTCGCGTATTCGAGTGCCAGCCACTTCAAGCCTGCGCTGCGAAAATTGACCTGCACGCGCGCGTCGGCGCCGCGACCTTCGGCGCCCACAATGACGCCGGACCCGAATTTCGGATGCTGAACATTTTGCCCGATCCGCCAGCCGGATTTCGCGGGCGAAATGTCGTTCTGCCGTTCTGGCGACGCCGCATCGAAATCCGTACGAAATGCTGGCACAGCCACGAACCCGGAATATTTTGTGGTGTTGACCCGGCGGATCAGCGCTTCCGGAATTTCTTCCAGAAATCGCGAAGCGACGTTGTACCGCGTCTGCCCATGCAGCATGCGGGTCTGCGCATGGGTGAGATACAAACGGCGCCGCGCGCGGGTGATGGCCACGTACATCAGGCGCCGCTCCTCCTCGAGCCCGTCCTGTTCGTTGCGACTGTTTTCATGGGGAAACAATCCCTCCTCCAGGCCGCTCACAAACACCGCGTGAAATTCCAGCCCCTTGGCGGAGTGGACCGTCATCAGTTGCAGGGCATCCGCACCGGCGGCGGCCTGGTTGTCTCCCGCCTCCAGCGATGCATGGGCGAGAAACGCAGTCAAGGCTGCCACCCCCTCGGCCCGGATTTCCCCGTCTTCGCTGATCTGGGCAATCGGACCATCGGCCGCCACAAACGCACTGGCGGCATTGGTCAGTTCGTTCAGATTCTCGATCCGGTCCGCGCCTTCGCGTTCGCCACGATAATGCGCTAGCAGCCCGCTGTGCGCCACGACGTGGTCCACAATTTCGGGCAGCGGAAGATGTTCGCAGGCCTGGCGCAGGGATTCGATCAGACGGACAAAATTGGCAACACTGGAGCCCGAGCGCCCCCCCGGAGCGTTGCCGCACGCCGCCTGCCACAGGGAGATACCGCGCCCGGCGGCGATTTCCTGCAGCTGCTCAATACTTCGATTGCCGATGCCGCGGGTGGGAAAATTCACCACGCGCAAGAACGCACCGTCGTCATCCGGATTGGCGGCCAGGCGCAGATAGGCCAGCGCATTCTTGATTTCCTGGCGTTCAAAAAAGCGCAGGCCGCCATAGACCCGGTAGGCCAGTCCGGCGCTGAACAAGGCGTGCTCCAGCACGCGCGACTGGGCATTGGATCGGTAAAGCAGCGCGATATCCAGAAGCGCCACGCCGTCCTTCTGCAATTGCCGGATCTCATCGACGATGTAGGAGGCCTCCTCGATGTCGGTCATCGCCTCATACTGGCGCAACGGTTCTCCGCTGCCTTCCGAGGTCCACAGATTCTTGCCCAGCCTGATCTGGTTGTTCCGGATCAGCGCATTGGCGGCGTCGAGGATATTGCCATGGCTGCGGTAATTCTGCTCCAGCTTGATGACTTTCTCGACGCGGAAATCCTTTTCGAAGTCCAGCATGTTGCCCGACCGGGCGCCGCGAAAGGCGTAGATAGACTGGTCGTCGTCCCCCACGCCGAAAATGCTGTTGCCGGTGCCGGCCAGCAGTTTCAGCCACAGATACTGCAGGCGGTTGGTATCCTGGAATTCATCCACCAGGATATGGCGGAAACGCCCACGGTAGTGTTCGCGCAGCGGTTCATTTCGGGACAGCAACTCATAACAGCGCAGCAGCAATTCTGCAAAATCCACCACGCCTTCGCGCTGGCACTGCGCATCGTAGGTCTGATAGACGGTGAGCAGGCGCCGCGAAAAGTCGTCATCGGTCTCGACCTGGGAGGCACGCAGTCCCTGCTCCTTGGACCCGTTGATGAAATGCTGGGCCTGTCTGGGCGGATAACGTTCGTCATCGATGTTCATCGACTTCATCACGCGCTTGATCATCGCGAGCTGATCGGCCGAATCCAGAATCTGGAAGGTCTGCGGCAGACCGGCCTCCCGATGATGGGCGCGCAGCATCCGGTTGCACAGGCCGTGAAAAGTGCCCACCCACATGCCGCGGGTATTGATCGGCAACATCGCCGAAATGCGCGTCAGCATTTCGCGCGCTGCCTTGTTGGTGAACGTCACTGCCAACAGCGAGAGCGGCGCAACCTGGCCGGTCTGGATCAGCCAGGCAATCCGCGAGGTCAACACCCGGGTTTTCCCGGAACCGGCGCCAGCGAGAATCAGCGCCGACTGATGCGGCAGGGTAACGGCTTCCAGTTGCTGGGGATTGAGGCTTTCGAGGGGTGACATGCAGGACGCGGCGATTCGTTGCGATGGCGAATTATACGATCTCGCTTCACGCGGAAACTTTTCCGGCAAATCCCTCGTCAGGCGGTGTGTCGCATCAGGGAGTACCCGCAGCGCGGATGAACCCGGTACTTTTCAATTACTCATTGCGTCACCACCGGACGCAGTTCCGGGAAGCGCTTCCCGATCCGCTCGCCGAGTGCCGACGCCTCCTGGCGATTCGGGAAACCGGACAGCCGAATCCGGAAAATCGGTCTCTCCGCGGAGGAATCGGAAACAATCCTGACCGGAAAACCTTCGCCACGCAGCTGATCATAAAGCGCCAGAGCCTCGGTCTGAGAGCCTGCCTCGGCGATCACCAGTTTCCACCGGCCGCCCTGTTTGATCGCGCCCCGCCCGCCGGTAATTTCTGTTTCTGCGGCCCAGGCTTGCAGTTGCTCCGCGGGGACTGCCTGCACGGACGCGGGACCGCTTCGCGGCGCTTGCAGATAAGTCAACGGGTCCTTCATTTCGCGTGGAGCATCGCCGGTCCGGGAGATCGATATTTGCCCTTCAATGAGCACTACCACTTCCTTGTCCTCGAGATTCTTGCCCCAGATGTCGGTCCCCCGAATGCCCGCAGTCACCGTGGGAAACTGCACGCGGATGTCGCGCCGGCTGCGACTGCGCAAGACCGCATCGGTGGTAAACCGGAAAGCGCCGGTGAGGACCTTCAGCGTTGCTGTTAACAGATTCTGGTCCCGGCGCTGCGCCAGGCTCGACAGCTGCAGGCTGGCATTTTCGCCGAGCTTGACCACACTGCCATCCGCAAGTCGCAACAGGAGGCGCGCATCGGCCCCGGTGGAAACTTCGTCCCTGCTCCTGAGCGGGGTGCCAGCTCCCAGCGGCTGGCGCTTGCCGTCCCGCGTGAGCCAGGCCGGCAACTGGACACCCTCCACCGTCGCGTCGGGAAGCGCCCACGAAACCGAAACAGCCGAGGACAGCGCGATGGCGATCAGCAATCGGAAAAGCATGAAAACTCCCTCTTCATTTTGGTTACAGATACTACGCGTATGCGCGCACGACGGATGCAGCCCTCGACGGTATAATCCGCCGCGTCGCAGCAACTATACGCATTCCTTTCTCCATGCAGCCGCAATACCAAGCCGACGCGATCGAGCGGCCGGTACAAAAAGAGTGGGTCGAAAAAAAGGCCTTTCGCGCGATCGAAGATCCGGCCCGGCCGAAATATTATTGCCTGTCGATGTTCCCCTACCCATCGGGGAAATTGCACATGGGCCACGTACGCAATTACACAATCGGCGACGTGTTGTCGCGTTACCACCGCATGCGCGGATTCAACGTACTGCAACCGATGGGCTGGGATGCCTTTGGCTTGCCGGCCGAAAACGCCGCGATGTCGAACAACGTGCCGCCGGCAAAGTGGACCCACGACAACATCGCGTACATGAAGAAACAGCTCCAGTCGCTCGGGTTTGCGATCGACTGGGATCGCGAACTCGCCACCTGCACGCCGGAATATTACCGCTGGAACCAATGGCTTTTCCTGCGCATGCTGGAAAAAGGGCTCGCCTATCTGAAGACAGGCACGGTGAACTGGGATCCGGTCGACCAGACCGTGCTGGCCAACGAACAGGTGATCGACGGTCTGGGCTGGCGCACCGGCGCGGTGGTGGAAAAACGCGAAATTCCGATGTACTACCTCGCGATCACCCGTTATGCGGAGGAGTTACTGGGCGCACTGGACAAGCTGCCGGGCTGGCCGGAACGAGTCAAGACCATGCAGGCAAACTGGATCGGCAAGAGCCGCGGCGTGCGCCTGGCCTTTCCCTACCAGTGGGAAGGCAAGGTCGGCAAGCTCTGGGTGTTCACCACCCGCGCCGACACCGTGATGGGGGTGACCTTCGTCGCGGTGGCGGCGGAGCATCCTCTGGCGGCCGAAGCGGCCAAACACAATCCTGCGCTGGCGACGTTTGTCGAGGCCTGCAAGCGCGGCAGTGTCATGGAGTCGGACCTGGCGACCGCGGAGAAGACCGGCATGCCCACCGGTTTCTTCGTCAAGCACCCGATTAGCGGACAGAACATCGAAGTCTGGGTGGGCAACTACGTGCTCATGAGTTACGGCGAGGGTGCCGTAATGGGCGTGCCCGGGCATGATGAACGGGATTTCGCCTTTGCGAAAAAATACGGCCTGCCCATTGTGCAGGTCATCGACGTGGAGGGTCGGCCGTTCTCGGTGCAGGACTGGCAATCCTGGTACGCCGAGCATGGAACCTGCGTGAATTCCGGGCGCTATGACGGCATGTCCTTTGAACGCTCGGTGGCGGAAATTGCAGCGGATCTGAAAGTCCGCGACCTGGGCGAGGAAAAAGTCACCTGGCGATTGCGCGATTGGGGCGTGTCGCGCCAACGCTACTGGGGATGCCCGATTCCTATCGTCCACTGCCCGGGATGCGGGGCCGTCCCGGTGCCGGACGATCAATTGCCGGTCATCCTTCCTGACGACTGCGTGCCGGATGGCAGCGGCAATCCGCTGAACAAGCGTGCTGAATTCCTGAACACCACTTGTCCGAAATGCGCGAAGCCGGCAAGACGCGAAACCGACACCATGGACACGTTCGTGGATTCGTCCTGGTACTTCCTGCGTTATGCCTGCGCCGACCAGAACGAGGCCATGCTGGACGCGCGCGTCAATTACTGGCTGCCAGTAGACCAGTACATCGGCGGCATCGAACATGCCATCCTGCACCTGCTGTATTCGCGTTTCTGGACCAAAGTAATGCGGGACCTGGGATTGAGCAAGATCGACGAGCCCTTCACCCGGCTGTTGACCCAGGGAATGGTGCTGAACGAAATTTTCTTCCGCAAGCCGACCAACGGCCGGGTGCAGTATTTCAACCCGGCGGACGTCGATCTCGCGTTCGACGAACAGGGCAAACGCATCGGCGCGTCGCTGAAAACCGATGGCCAGCCCGTGGAATCGGCCGGCATCCGGACCATGTCGAAGTCGAAAAACAACGGGGTCGATCCCCAGGCATTGATCGATCAGTATGGTGCCGACACTGCGCGATTCTTCATGATGTTCGCCAGCCCTCCGGAAGACACCCTGGCCTGGAACGATGACGGCGTCGAGGGAGCTTTCCGGTTTCTGCGCCGCCTGTGGAAATTCGTCCACGACCACGGCGAGGCCATCCGCACGGGAACCACGCCTTCAGCCAACAGTGCACCAGGCCCGCGGCGCGAATTGCATCTGTTGTTGCAGCAGGCCAATTTCGATTACGAGCGCAGACAATTCAATACGGTGGCGTCCGCGGCCATGAAAGTACTGAATCTGCTGGAGGCGACCGCAGCAAATGCGCACATCAATAATTTCCTGAAAGAAGGCACAGACATTCTTTTGCGAATCCTTGCGCCCATTACCCCCCATATTGCACAGTTTCTTTGGCGCGAACTGGGATTTGGCATCGACATTCTGGATGCCGGCTGGCCGAAGGTGGATGACGCCGCACTGGTTCGCAAGGAAATCGAACTCGTGCTCCAGGTCAATGGCAAACATCGCGGCTCCTTTTTCGTGCCGAGCGCGGCGCCGCGAGAGGAAGTGGAACGGATGGCGCTGGAAAATCCCAACGTGCAGAAACATGTGGATGGCCGGACCGTCAGAAAAATCGTGGTCGTGCCGGGGCGCCTGGTAAATATCGTTGTCTAGAGCCGCGAAAATGGGGCTGGATACGCGCGTTTCTGTTGCACTGGCGATGACTTGGGTGCGGCGCCTGCTGCCACCTCTCGCGACAGCGGTTTTGCTGGCGACATTCGTGTCGGCGTGCGGTTTTCAGCTGCGCAACGCTGTTGCCGTTCCGTACCACACCATGTTGGTGGATGCGGACGGATACCCCGGTCTCGCGGACGAGCTGGAACGGGCGATCCGCGTAAGCCGGCAAACCGCAATCGTCAGTACGCTTGCGGAAGCCGAAGCCGTGCTGAAAATTGTCAGCGAAACACGGGAAAAAAGCATCCTGGCCCTGTCGGCGGGCGGACGGGTGCGGGAATTCGAATTGCGCTATCGTGTGACATTCCAGTTGACCGATCCAGTCGGTGCAAATCTGATTCCCAGCAGTGAAATTGTTTTGCGCCGTGACATGAGTTTTGACGATACGCAGGTGCTCGCCAAGGAATCCGAAGAAGCCCTGCTGTTCAAGGATATGCGCACAGACGCCGTCCGCCAGATGCTGCGGCGCCTGTCCTCCGCAAAACGTTCGGAGTGACTCGCCGCTTGCTCCGTTCCCAATCCGGCACTCCATGGAAAAAGCTTCCAAAGGCTCTTTAGGCCTGGTCCAGCCAAAAAGCGCGCAATTCGACGAGACGATTGTGCTCAAGAGTGGCGCTCGATTGGACGGGTATACGCTCGCGTACGAAACCTATGGAACGTTGAACGCCGCATGCAGCAACGCGGTGCTGGTCTGCCATGCGCTGAACGCCTCCCATCATGTTGCCGGCGTTTACGCCGCCGAACCCAATAACATCGGGTGGTGGGACAATCTGGTGGGCCCGGGCAAGCCGGTGGATACCGAGCGCTTCTTCGTGGTCGGGGTCAACAATATCGGCGGCTGTCATGGTTCCACGGGTCCTTCCAGCCCACACCCAAACACCGGACAGCCCTGGGGCGCCGAATTTCCCGTCGTCACTGTTGAAGATTGGGTGGAAGCGCAGGCCCGATTGGCCACCCGGCTGGGAATAGAACGTTTTTGTGCCGTCATCGGCGGCAGCCTGGGGGCGATGCAGGCATTGCAGTGGGCCATCAGCCAACCGGAGCGAGTGCGCCATTCGATCGTCATCGCGGCCGCGCCCAAGCTGTCCGCCCAAAATATCGCCTTCAACGAAGTAGCGCGCCAGGCCATCGTGACCGACCCCGATTTTCATGGCGGCAATTATTATCAGTACGGCGTGGTGCCGACACGAGGACTTCGCATTGCGCGCATGATCGGCCATATCACCTATCTCTCCGATGACGCGATGGCGGAAAAATTCGGCCGCGAGTTGCGGACCGACGCGTTGAAGTTCAACTTCGATGTCGACTTCCAGATCGAGTCCTATCTGCGTCACCAGGCCGACAAGTTCGCCGGCTATTTCGATGCCAATACCTACCTTCGCATCACCAAGGCCCTGGACTATTTCGACCCGGCGGCAATGACCGGCGGCAATCTGTCGCTTGCCTTGCGACCGGCCAAGGCAGGTTTTCTGGTGGTTTCATTTACCTCTGACTGGCGATTTTCACCGGCGCGTTCGCGCGAAATTGTCAAGGCGCTGGTGGATAATCGCTTGCACGTCAGTTATGCGGAAATTGACGCGCCGCATGGTCATGACGCCTTCCTGATGGAAGACCCGCGTTATCACCGATTGATCCGCGCCTATTTCGGGAATATTTCGCTGTGAGGCTGCAGCAGTGAACAAGACCGAAACCCCGGCTTCTTTGGTGGCGCGCGCAGAATTTGTCGCCATTGCCGAGTGGGTCAAGCCCGGGGCCCAGATTCTCGATCTGGGATGTGGCGATGGCGCCCTGCTTCGTTATCTGAATCAGACACGTGGCGCCCAGGGCTACGGCATGGAGATTGACGATGCCCGGGTGCTCGCCTGCGTGAAGAATGGTGTCAATGTACTGCAACGCGACCTGGAAACCGGATTGGCGGGATTTGAAGACAGATCGTTCGACTGCGTGATTCTTTCGCAGACTCTGCAGGCGATCTCGCGCACTGAGCGCATCATCCGGGAAATGCTGCGCGTCGGACGCGAAGGCATCGTGAGTTTTCCGAATTTCGGCAACTGGCGCATGCGTCTGCAAGTCCTTGGCGGGAATATGCCGGTATCAAAGGAGCTGCCGTACCAGTGGTACGACACGCCAAACATCCACCTGTCCACGATCGCGGATTTCGAGAACTTCTGCGCCGAACACGGGGTGCGAATCCTGGAGCGCCTAGTCATGCACGAGGGAAGTCGCGTCCACTGGATGCCGAACCTGCGGGGTTCGCTCGCGGTATATCGCCTGGGCGCGGGACCCTGACAGTCACGGGTTGTTTTCGGGCAATCCACTCTTTGCCGCGCAAACCGGTCATTTATAAAACCGCAAATCGGCCGCAGAGAGTACAGAGAACACAGAGGAAAAACGAAAATTGGGTCTGCGGGGTTATTCCACCCGAAGGACCGTGGGCATTCTCTGCAATTGCTTCGATTCTCTCTTTGTTCTTCGATCTCTGTGGCAAACAGCTTCTTCTAGCATTGTCGGTCCTCTGCGTCTTTGCCCGCCGAGCCGATCGAAAGGTCGGCGAGTCCGGAGCGCATCATGACCCAAAACAGAATCACACCGGGAAACGCGACCACCGTGGTCAGCACGTAAAAATTTACATATCCGACTGACTCGATCAGCGTTCCGACGGTGGTGCCGGTGAGAAACCGGCCGACAATGCTCGCCAATGCCGAGAGCAGCGCATATTGCGTCGCTGTGAAGCGCAGGTTGCACAGGGCGGACAGGTAGGCGACGACTGTCACGCCACCGATGCCGCTGGCGAAATTCTCGAAGCCGATCGCCGCAGCCATGCCGATATTGGTATGTCCGACAGCGGCCAGGGCGGCAAAACCGAAATTCGATACGGCCATCAGGATCAAGCTGATCAGTACTGATCGCTTCATGCCGAGCCGCTCGTAGAGCAGGCCACCCACGAAAATGCCCATCAGCAAGGCGACGAAACCGATGCCGACATCGTAGAAGGCGACTTCATCGTTGGTGAAACCAAGATCCTGGAACAACAACCGCAGTGTCAGGTTGGCGAGCGTGTCGCCTATCTTGTGAATGAGCACGAACAGCAGAACGACGATCGCGCCCTGACGCCGAATAAACTCCAGCAGGGGGCTGAAGTACGCGATGATCGCTTGCCGGATGCCATGTGGCTTTACCGGTTCGCGATGCCGCGCGGGCTCTCCCATCACCAATCCCACCGCCATCGCCGGGAGCGCAAAAGCGGCGCAGGCGATATAGGCAGTGGTCCAGCCAAAACGGTGCGCCAGGACCAGAGCAAGCGCACCTGCCGATGCGGCGCCAATACGCCATCCATACTGTGACATGCCGGAACCGACCCCGAGTTGGCGTGGCTCCAGCAATTCGATGCGATAAGCGTCGATGATGATATCGAACGTGGCGCCGGCCACAGCCACTGTGAGCGCGGCCAGCGCAACCATGGGCAGCGCCTGGTCTGGATCGGCAATGCCGAGGACGGCGACTGCGAGCATGACCAGCACGCCAACGAGCCAGAGCCAGCTGCGCCGCTGCCCCCAACGGCCGATGATCGGTAGCCGGACGTTGTCGATGATGGGCGCCCACAAAAATTTGAAGTTGTACGCGAGGATCGTCAGCACAAAAGCGGTCACCGCGCTTTTGGTGATGCCATGCTGGGCAAGGCGCGTGGTCAACGTCGCGCCAATCATGGCAAAGGCAAATCCGGAAGAGATACCGAGGAAGAGCACCGCCAGTGGCGCCGGCTCGAAATAGGGGTGGACCCCTTCCGGCAATTTTCCCCTCAGGCCACTAAGCCAGCGGGTACTCATAATCGATCGTAAGCGGTGCGTGGTCGCTGAACCGACGCTCCTTGAAAATTGACACCGATCTGGCCGTCTTGACAATGCCCGGGGTGGCAAGCTGATAGTCGAGCCGCCACCCTACGTTCTTGTCCCAGGCCCGGCCGCGATTCGACCACCAGGTATATTGCTCGGGGCGCGGATCCAGCATTCGGAAAACATCGACATATCCCAGTTTGTCCAGCACGCCGCTGAACCATTCCCTTTCCTCGGGCAGGAAACCGGAGTTCTTCTGATTCGATTTCCAGTTCTTGAGATCGATTTCTCGGTGCGCGACGTTCCAGTCGCCGCAAAGGATGACGTCCCGGCCGCTGGTTGCCAGGCGGTGCAGCGGCGCGATCACGCGTTCCATGAAACTGAATTTGACGGCCAGCCGCTCCGCCGAACTGGATCCGGACGGCACATAGAGGGAGACGACGCTCAAATTGCCGAATTGTGCCTCGAGATATCGCCCTTCTGCATCAATGTCGGCAATGCCAAGGCCGGCTATCAGCCGGTCTGGCGCACGGCGCGAATAAATGCCAACACCGCTGTAGCCCGGGCGCTCCGCACAGTGGAAATGCCCTCGATATCCGGCAGGCGTGCGCATTTGTTCGGTGAGATCTTTTTCCTGCGCCTTGATTTCCTGCATGCAGACAATGTCCGCCTTCTGTTCGGGAAGCCAGTCGAGGAAACCTTTGTTGACGGCAGAACGTACGCCGTTTAGATTGGACGAGACAATGCGCACGAAGGATTTCAGGCAGGAGTTTATAGAGTTTGCCCTGGCACGCGGTGTTCTGCTGTTTGGCGAATTCAAAACCAAAGCCGGGCGGCTCTCGCCATATTTTTTTAACGCCGGCCTGTTCAATGACGGCGAGGCGCTGCGAAAGCTCGGGCAATTCTACGCCAAAGCCATCCAGGCCGCGGACCTGCAGGTGAATGTACTGTTCGGCCCGGCGTACAAAGGCATTCCGCTGGTGTCCGCCACCGCCATCGCCCTTGCCGAATTAGGGCAAAACCTGCCCATCTGTTACAACCGCAAGGAAGCCAAGGACCACGGCGAAGGCGGCACCACCGTGGGCGCGACGCTCGCCGGTCGTGTTTTGATTGTGGACGATGTGATCTCCGCCGGCACTTCGGTGCGCGAATCCGTGGAAATCATTCGTGCGGCAGGTGCGCATCCGTGCGGCGTGGTGATTGCATTGGATCGTATGGAGCGTGGGGCAGGCGCACTGTCCGCCACCCAGGAAGTGCGCGAACAATTCGGGCTGCCCGTGGTCAGTATCGCGACACTGGACGATTTGCTGGGCTATTTAAGACTGAATCAAAACATGGCACAGCAGTTGCAGTGGGTTGAGGGTTACCGTCAGAAGTACGGAGTGAACCTATGAAAATCGGCATCCTGTCCCTTGTAGCGGTTGTTCTGTCCTGGTCCACCCCGGCGGTCGGCCAACAAGGCAGCGCCAAGACCCGCACCAAGCCGGTGATGTACAAATGCGTTGACGCAAACGGCAAGACCCATTATTCCGATAAGACGCGACCAGATTGTAATGGCGGGCTCGAAATGAGTCGTTCCGGCAGAGTCCTCGAAAAACCGCCACAGGAAAAAACTCCTGCGGGAGACTCCAAGGTTCTTGCACTAAAATCGTCGAACCGCGCCGAACAGGAACGGGTGGACCGGGCGCTGATGGCGACTTACACGACCGAAGGGGAAATCGAAACCGCGCGCGATCGCAGCCTGGCCATCCCGTTGCAAGGGATCAAGACCACGGAAGCCAGGCTGGGCCGGGCCCACAACAGCATGAACGACCTGAAAAGGGAGGCCGACGCGCTGGCCAGCCAGAAGAAACCACTGCCTTCCACCTTGACGGAAGAAGTCGAGTTGAAACAGAAGGAAATTGCGGCGCTGGAGTCCGAACTTGCCCAACGACGCACCAACGCAGAAGATATTCGCGCACGCTTTAATCGTGATCAGGCGCGCTTCCGCGAACTGCGGGCCGGTGTTCAGTAAGCCCGTTCAGGATAGTTTGCGGCGCAGGATCTCGTTGACCTGCGCGGGATTGGCTTTGCCTCTGGTCGCTTTCATCACCTGACCGACCAGAGACTGAAAAGCCTTTTCCTTGCCACTCTTGTAGTCGGCAACCTGCCGGGCGTTTTCCACCAGAATCCTGTCCACAATTCCGCCAAGTTCGTCACCGTCAGAGATTTGCTTGAGTCCTTTACTGGCGATAATTTCGTCGGCGCTGCCTTCGCCCGCCCACATCGCATCAAACACGTCCTTGGCGATTTTTCCGGAAATACTGCCGTCCGCAATGCGAATCAGCAAACCTCCCAGTGCAGCCGCGGTGACCGGGCTGCGTTCGATGTCCAAGTCTTCCCGGTTCAAACGCGCCGAAAGTTCGCCCTTGAGCCAATTAGCGCAGAGTTTGGGATCTTCCGGTAAGACTGCCAACAACCTCTCGAAATAGTCCGCAGTCTCCCGACTGGCGGTCAACATGCTTGCATCGTAGTTCGACAACCCGTACTCCCGGCAATAGCGCGCCTGCCGGGCACCGGGAAGTTCCGGCAGCGATGCGGCGACCTGTTCGATCCAGGACGGATCGATCTCCACCGGCAGCAGATCCGGATCCGGAAAGTAACGATAGTCGTGTGCATCCTCCTTCGTCCGCATGACACGGGTTTGCCCTTTGTCGGCATCGAACAGCACGGTCGCCTGTTCGATCCGACCGCCGTCTTCCAGCACCTGCATTTGCCAATTCGCTTCGAATTCGATCGCCTGCTGCAGAAAGCGGAAAGAATTCAGATTCTTGATTTCCCTTCGCGTGCCCAGCGGCCCACCCGGCTTTCTGA
>JBJXFN010000019.1:0-3203 GCA_046155535.1 Burkholderiales bacterium | reverse complement strand
CCCTGGAGTTTGTCAAGTATGCCTACGACCTCTCTACAGAACAATCTGATTACTATACGCTGGCTGACATGTTTACGTTCATGTCCAGCAAGGATGATTTCACGGCGTTTTTGAAATCGAAGTAGAGCTCCTTGTTCAAGGTTCCTGGTTCAAAGTTCCAGGTTCCAGGTTACAGGTTCCGAGTTCTGAGTGCGTGTGGTCTTCAACCACTCACCACTCCCAGTACCCAGTACCCAGCTCCCAGCTCCCAAATACCCAGCTCCCAGTACCCAGTACCGCAAAAAAGGAATTATATTAACTCCAATCATTCCCAACGTATGAAGAACCCCACTCTTTCTGCTCGTATCCGCACGGCTGTACGTGCCGTGGCACTCATCGTGGTCGTCGTGATCGCCGCCGCGTTTACGCAGACGCCGTCTGTCGATTGGGCCATGGTAGCCCGCATCCGCGAGGAGGGGCTCCAGCGGTCGAAGGTGATGGAGTACGAGTCTTACATCGTCGACGTGCTCGGTGCGCGGCTTACCATGTCGCGCGACATGCAGCGCGCGCAAGCCTGGGCGCTTGATGAAATGCGGCGCATGGGTCTCGCCAACGTGGCGAGCGAGGCCTACATGGATTATGGGGTGACCTGGGACAATGAATATGTTTCGGCGCACATGGTTGAGCCCGACTACTCGCCGCTTACGGCACACCCCATCGCACACACGGCCGGCACCGAGGGCAAGGTAGCCGCCGAGGCGATGATCGTGGACTTGCAGACGCGCGAAGATCTCGAGACGCTGCGCGGCACGCTGCGCGGTAAGGCGGTGCTCATTTCCGCTCCTGCAGTGATCGACCTCGCCACGCTCACGAAAGGTGTTCCGCGCTACACCGAGGAGGAACTCGCGGCGCTGGAGAAGATAACAATTGCACAGCCGAGGCCCACGGAGCGCAAGGTCCTGAACCCCGCGCTCGTCACGCCCGTCGAACGCACGGCATTTTTTAAGAGCGAAGGCGTCGCCGTCGTGCTCCAGACCAGCGGGGATCGTCTCGCGATCGTGCCCGGCTTCTCGCGTCCCGGCTCGAAAGAGGATGGATGGAGCGCCGACGGCATGCGCAACTCGCCCGCAATCCTGGCGGTAACGCCCGAGCACTACAATCGGATGTACCGCATCCTCAAGCGCGGGATCACGGTGAAAGTAGAAGTGGAGATCCGCAATCGCATCGGCGACAGCGTGGAAAAGGCGCAGAACCTCGTCGGCGAAATCCCCGGCACCGATCCCAAGGCCGGCGTGGTGATGCTCGGCGCGCACTTCGACACGTGGCACGGCAGTCCCAACGCCAGCGACAACAGTTCGGGCACAGCTGTCGCGCTGGAGGCCATGCGCATCCTCAAGGCACTTGGCGTGAAGCCGAAACGCACCATCCGCATCGCGCTGTGGTCGGGGGAGGAGCAGGGGCTCTTCGGTTCGCGCGCCTATGTGAAGCAGCATTTTGGCGACCCGCGCGATCCCAAGATCGGCGTGAAGCCGGACTACGAGTTGTTATCAGCCTACTTCAACCAGGACTATGGTGCCGGGCAGTACCGCGGCATTTATCTCCAGGGCAACGAGGCCTCGCGCGCGATGCTCACCGCCTGGATGGAACCGTTCCGCGACCTCCGCATGACGATGGTCAGCAACCAGAGCCTGGGCAGCACCGACCATGTGGCGTTCGACGAAGTGGGCCTTCCGGGGTTTCAGTTTTTGCAAGACCGTACGCCGGGCACGGCAGGGCACACTAATCTTGATTTTCTCGAAGGAATCCAACCCGAAGACCTGATGAAGAATGCGACGATTATGGCATCGTACGTCTATCATGCGGCGATGGCAACGGAGCGCGTGCCGCGAAAGGCACCGCCAGACAGGTAGTCCAGAAGGAGTTTTCCAATTTACTTCATCTCATCCCAATCTTCCTTTGTAGCCCTGGTCTTCTGGTATTCCATCAAGGCCAGCCAGGCACCGTTTTGCTTCACGAGGAGACTCTCGAAATGAACCATGCCGCCGGAGAGGACTTTTCCGTCTTTGTCGAGAGAGGTGAAATAGAATATGCCGGTCTCATGTGCGGTGGTGGGACTGCCTACACGCTGTGAAAAGCGAAACTCGACGTTGTTCCGGGTCTTCCCACTCTTCGTCTCCATGAAACCCGGCTTCCAAAGTTCCAGTTGGACATCAATCGGGGTGGACACTTTCTTTTGCCCGGTAGTAAATACACAGACGGCATCCTTGTGGTAGGTGGCCTTGTAACCCACGAAGTCGCCCTGCCGAACCGTCCGGGACAACTCAGCCCAATATTGATTGAGCTCAGTGATGCGTGTCGAGTCGGCAGCGGTGGCGACCGGTTTTGCCTGGCCCATTGCCAGGGTTGTAATCAGGAGAGCAAGGAGCACAAGTGCGCCGGGTATGACTTGTTTCATGTGTTGAGGTGTTGAGGTGTTGAGGTTTTGAGGTGTTGAGGTTTTGAGGTTTTGAAGTGTTGAGGTTTTGAAGTGTTGAGGTGTTGGGGTTTTTGAAGTGTTGAGGTTGATTGTATTTTTTATGACCACTGACCACTGACCGCCGACTACAAAGCTGACCTCTTTTCTTTATCTTGATCGTCCATGGATTCGCCTGTAAAATACCTCATCGCCTTAAGCCTCCTGCTGCTCAGCTGCGCAACCCCGCAACAGGATGAGAGCACCCAACGAATGTCGGAGGAATTTGTCAATCCCCCCGCGCCCTACAGACCCGGAGCATTCTGGTGCTGGCTCAATGGAAACATGACGACCGCTTCGATTACACGCGACCTCGAGGCCATGAAATCAAAAGGAATAAACCGGGCGGAAATCTGGGATGTCGCCGCCATAAAAAATCCATCATTCATTCCTGCGGGCAAGGAATTCCTTGGTGACGAATCCGTCCGCCTGATTAAGCATGCCATCGCCGAAGGGAAGCGCCTGAACATGACCATCGGCATGGTGGCTTCAAGCGGCTGGAACGCCGGCGGCTCGTGGGTTACGCCCGAATGGGCATCTAAGAATCTCTACTTCTCGGCCGTCGAGGTGGCAGGCCCACGATCGGTCGCCATCAATCTGCCCTTTCCAAAATTCCCGGAAGGGTGCCCCATGAAGGACAAGGATACGCCAGTATTCTTTAAGGATGTCGCCGTGCTTGCCGTTCCGTACAGCGCCGATCGCACCATTGCGG
>JBJXFN010000009.1:0-21590 GCA_046155535.1 Burkholderiales bacterium | reverse complement strand
CAGAATCAGTCATGGTGAGCGCAAATGAGCGATTTCCTTTTCACTTCCGAATCGGTTTCCGAAGGTCATCCCGACAAAGTGGCCGACCAGATTTCGGATGCCGTACTCGACGCCATCTTAACCCAGGACAAACTCTCGCGAGTGGCGGCGGAAACGCTGGTCAACACGGGACTGGTGGTCATGGCCGGGGAGATCACGACCAATGCGGTGGTCGATTTCCAGCAGGTGGCGCGCGAGACCATCAAACGCATTGGTTACGACAATACTGACTACGGCATCGACTATCGGGGCTGTGCAGTGCTGGTGGCCTATGACAAGCAATCGCCGGATATCAAACAGGGAGTGGACAAGGCACAGGACGATCCCCTGAATCAGGGTGCCGGGGACCAGGGGCTGATGTTCGGCTATGCCTGTGACGAAACGCCGGTGTTCATGCCCCTGCCGATCTATCTTGCGCACCGGCTGGTCGAACGCCAGTCCGAATTGCGCCGCGACGGCCGCCTGCCCTGGTTACGGCCGGATGCCAAATCGCAGGTCACTATCCGCTATGTCAACGGCAAACCCGATTCCATCGACACCGTGGTGTTGTCGACCCAGCATGCGCCGGACATCTCCCTCGAAAAAATCCGCGAAGCGGTGGTCGAGGAAATTGCCAAACCGGTGTTGCCCAGGAATTTGATCAAGGGCGATATCAAGTTTCTGATCAATCCCACCGGGCGGTTTGTGGTGGGCGGACCGCAGGGAGACTGCGGCCTGACAGGGCGCAAGATCATTGTCGACACCTACGGTGGCGCGGCCCATCACGGCGGCGGCGCGTTCTCCGGCAAGGATCCGTCCAAGGTGGATCGTTCGGCTGCCTACGCCGCGCGCTACGTTGCAAAAAATATCGTGGCGGCCGGCTTGGCTTCCAAGTGTGAAATCCAGATTTCCTATGCGATCGGCGTGGCGAAGCCCACCAGCGTCATGGTCACCACGTTTGGCACCGGCAGGATTGCGGACGAGAAAATTTCCCAATTGGTGCATCAACATTTCGACCTGCGTCCGAAGGGAATTGTGCAAATGCTCAATCTGCTGCGCCCGATCTACGAAAAAACCGCTGCCTACGGGCATTTTGGACGCGACGAACCGGAATTCACCTGGGAGGCACTGGACAAAGTCCAGGCTTTGCAGGCCGCTGCCGGAATCAAGAAATCCGCGGTGGCTTGAACCGAAGCGGCAGGTCCTGCCTCGTATTGCGCGAGGCAGAGGCATGCCGCTGTGACCAGAAAAAGAGGGCCTTCCGGCACGATCTTCGCGCAGCTATAATGCCGTCTCGCTGAGGAGCGCTGCGACCTTCCCCTGAGGACAGGCCAGGCTCAGCAAACGATTCAACGGCGCTCGCAAACCGAAAGTGGTTTGGAGCGCCGTTTGCTTTTCGACGCTCCGATTTTTGTGAAAAGGAGTGTGCCCATGTCCGCCGTACCCAAGAATCTCTCATCCGACGATTTTCGCGTTGCCGACCTGTCCCTGGCCGACTGGGGTCGCAAGGAAATCCGCATCGCGGAAACCGAAATGCCAGGGTTGATGGCCATTCGCGAGGAATATTCGGCCATCCAGCCGCTGCGCGGCGCGCGCATCACCGGGTCTTTGCACATGACCATCCAGACCGCCGTGCTGATCGAGACCTTGCGCGCGCTGGGTGCGGAGGTCCGCTGGGCCTCCTGCAATATTTTTTCAACCCAGGATCATGCGGCAGCGGCCATCGCGGCTGGCGGTACGGCTGTATTCGCCGTGAAAGGCGAAACCCTGGAGGATTACTGGGAATACACCCACCGAATTTTCGAATGGCCGGATGGGGGATATTCCAACATGATTCTGGACGACGGGGGCGATGCAACGATGCTTCTGCACCTGGGCACCCGGGCAGAAAAGGACACCGCGGTATTGAACCATCCCCAAAGCGAAGAAGAAACGGCGCTGTTCGCCGCGATCCGGGCAAAACTAAAAGTTGACCCGAAGTGGTATTCGACACGCCTGGTGAAGATCAAGGGCGTGACCGAAGAAACGACCACCGGCGTGCATCGCCTCTATCAGATGCACAAGGAGGGCAAGCTGGCCTTCCCGGCGATCAACGTGAACGACTCGGTCACCAAGTCAAAATTCGACAATCTTTACGGATGCCGGGAATCGCTGGTGGACGGCATCAAACGCGCGACCGACGTGATGATCGCCGGAAAAGTCGCCTTGGTGTGCGGCTACGGCGACGTGGGCAAAGGCTCGGCGCAGGCCTTGCGCGCCCTGTCGGCGCAGGTCTGGGTAACCGAAATCGATCCGATTTGCGCCTTGCAGGCGGCGATGGAAGGTTATCGCGTGGTGACGATGGACTACGCTGCGGATAAGGCCGATATTTTTGTCAGCGCCACAGGCAATTTCCATGTGATTACCCACGAACACATGAAGAAGATGAAGGATCAGGCCATCGTCTGCAACATCGGCCACTTCGACAACGAAATCGACATCGCTTCGTTGTCAAAATACCGCTGGGAAGAGATCAAGCCGCAGGTCGATCATGTGATTTTTCCCGACAACAAACGCATCATCATTCTGGCCAAGGGCCGGCTGGTCAATCTTGGCTGCGGAACCGGACATCCGAGTTATGTCATGAGTTCCTCGTTCGCCAACCAGACCATCGCGCAGATCGAGTTGTACTGCAATCCGGGAAAATACCCGGTCGGCGTGTACACGCTGCCCAAACATCTCGACGAAAAAGTCGCGCGCCTGCAACTGAAAAAACTGAACGCAGAATTGTCCGTACTGACCGACGCGCAGGCCAGTTACATCGGTGTGAGCAAAAACGGCCCCTTCAAGGCGGACCACTATCGTTACTGAGCGGCTTTTGCGCCGTAGTGGGTGAGGCGTGAGGCGATAAGCGTGAGGCGCAAACACCACGACCTGGTTGCCTGGAAGGTTTCGGTCGAATTGGTCACGGAACTTTACCAACTTACCGAAACCTTCTCAGCGAACGAAGCATACGGCCTTATTAGCCAGAGTCGTCGCGCTGCAGTATCGGTACCGTCCAATATTGCGAAAGGTGCTGCACGGACATCAAAACGCGAATTCGCGCACTATCTTTCCATGGCGCGCGGCTCACTCAGCGAAATCGACACGCAACTTGTGATTTCAAAACAACTCGGTTTCATTCATGACGATGAACAATTGCAGCAGAAAATGACTCGTGTGTTTGGATTAATCGGCGGTTTACTAAAATCCACACGCGCGGCGGATTAACAGCCGACGGCAGCTTACCCAGTGAACACCTCACGCCTCATGCCTCACGCCTCACCGGTCTTTTCATTCGAATTTTTCCCGCCGAAAACGGCGGAGGGAAAAGAGAAGCTTCGCGACACGTGGCAGCAGCTTGCGCAATTGAAGCCCAGGTTTTTCTCGGTGACCTTCGGCGCGGGAGGTTCTACCCAGCAGGGAACTCTCGAAACCGTGCTCGAAATTCGGGCCGCTGGGCAGAATTCGGCGCCGCATCTTTCCTGTGTGGCGTCCAGCCGAGCGGAGATTTCCGAGATTCTTCAGAGGTACAAGGAACACGGTATTCGCCATCTGGTGGCATTGCGGGGCGATCGGCCGTCCGGCCTGGCATCAAGCGGGGAGTTGCGTTATGCCAACGAATTGGTGTCTTTCATCCGGCAGACCACAGGCGACTGGTTTCATGTGGAAGTGGCCTGTTACCCCGAATACCACCCGCAGACGCGAAACGCGGCGGATGAAATAATCAATTTCAAACGCAAAGTGGAGGCAGGTGCCAATTCCGCGATTACTCAGTACTTTTTCAACTGCGACGCGTACTTTCGTTTCCGGGACGAGTGCGAATCGGCCGGCATTGCCGTACCGATTGTTCCCGGCATCATGCCGATCGGAAATTTCTCCCAGCTCGCGCGGTTCTCCGAAGCCTGCGGAGCGGAAATACCGCGCTGGTTGCGGTTGAAGTTTGAAAGTTACCGGGACGACACGCATTCCATCCGGGCCTTCGGCCTGGACGTGATAACCCAGTTATGCGACCGCCTGCTTCGCCACGGTGCGCCTGGCCTGCATTTTTATACCTTGAACCAGGCAGGCCTGACGAGCACGATCTGGCAACGGCTTGGCTTGTAGACTCCTCCGGCCGGTGGCCGCCGTGTTCCAAATACGCCGCGACGAATTTGTTGCGGCATGCTGCTAGACTTCCATCATGACTCGTCTTGCCGCAAATCCGCTGACGCTTCTGCTGGCCGTGCTGATGCTAGTCGTGCCGGTCGAGTTCTTCTGGTTGCACGCATTGCGAGCCACCGAAGCCAGAGTTTCGGATTCTTTTGTTGCCCGCAATGCCCGCCACATACCAGCCGACGCCGATGTGGTGGTGGTCGCGGCAGATGAAGACAGCCTGGAAAGAATGACCGAACACGCCGGCCGCTGGCCCTGGCCGCGCTCCGTGCATGCGGAATTGGCAGCGGGCATTGCGGCGCAGAAGCCAAGGGCGATCGTTTTCGACATCATGTTTTTCGAGCCGGACATCTACCGGCTCGACGCCGATGAGTTGTTCAACAAGACAGTTTCGGCCTACAACAATGTTTTTTTCCCGACGGTGCGCCAGGATCCGGCCGCGGACCCGTACGGGGTATCACTTGCCGAGATGCAGGAAGCCCTGGGCGCGCTGGCCGGAAAGGATGCGGAAGTGGCGGTCACCGTCAATATGGGCTTGCCCAAGGCGCTGACGCCGGACAACTGGCGACTGGGCACGATCGACTTCCTGGCCGATGCCGATGGCATTGGCAGGCGAAGTTTCGTGTACCAGGATGCCTACGGCTGGAAGATTCCCTCCCTGCCCGCGCGGGTTGCGGCCGATATCGGCATCAAGGTACCGATGGTCGAGTCCATCGTCCTGAGCTGGCCGGGCGGACGCGGCGCCCGCAAGCATGTTTCCTACGCCGATCTTTACGTCGATTTCAACAGCCAGACGCGCACGCGTAGCGCCGAAGAATTCAAGGACAAAATTGTACTGATCGGCGTCACGGCCAGCGGCCTGCACGATATTCGTCCTACACCGGTGAATGTCCGGGCCGATGGTGTGGACATCCTGGCGGGCGCCATCGACAACCTCAAGAACGGAAACTATCTTACACAGGCGAACACCACCTGGACGGTGTTGCTGACGCTGCTGCTGCTGGCTGCGTTGTTCGCCGCATTCCAGGCCAAGATCAATACGCTCGCCATCGGTGGCGGGCTCGCGATCGCAACGGGAGCTTTGTTTCTGGCGCAGTTTCTGGCGCTCAGCGAATTGCTGCTGTTACCGGTGCTGCGTGTTGTAGTGTTCGGATGGCTTTTCTATTTGATGGCCGCGCTGCGCGACTACCTGCGCGAACGGCGTGAGCGCGAACAGGCCATCCGGGAGTTCTCGCGGTTCGTGAATCCACATGTGGTAAAGGAACTGATCGCCCATGGCGGTCTGTCGCGCGAGGGGGAGAGCCGTCAGGTGACCCTGCTGTTTTCGGACATCCGGGGGTTTACCACCCTGTCGGAAAAGAGAACGCCGCAGGAAGTGGTGAGTTTGCTGAACAATTATTTTGGTCGCCAGGTGGAAGTGATATTTCGGCACGGCGGTGCGTTGGACAAATTCATCGGCGATGCAATCATGGCCCTCTGGGGGGCGCCGCTGGACGATGCAAACCATGCCGAACACGCCATCCATTGTGCGCTGGAAATGGCCGACACCCTGGACGCTTTTCGCAGGGACCTGGGAGACACGGGCGGAGACTTTGATGTGGGCATTGGCATTCACTCCGGTGCTGCCGTTGTCGGCCTGATCGGCTCGGAGCAACGCCGGGAGTACACCGCGATCGGAGACACGGTGAATCTTGCCAGCCGAATCGAAGGTCTGACCAAAGGGGTCGCCCGCATCCTTGTGTCGGAAGATACCCGTCGTGCCTGCGGCGATGCCTTTGACTTTGTTCCGCGCGGGCACTATAAAGTCAAGGGAAGGGAAAAGGAGGTCGAGTTGTTCGAACCCCGAAGGAAGTCCTCATGACGATTCGCGCGCTCGCGGTGGTGGCGGTGTTTTCGCTGCTGTCTGGTTTCGCGACGGCGGCGGAAACCGGATTTGCCTTGCGGCCGACCGAACTCAAGGCCCAGCCGTTTTTTGATGCCGCGACTGTCGCCACACTTCCCGAAAAAACCACTGTCGAAATTCTCAACCGTCAGGGCGCCTGGATGCAGGTGAAGACTCTCCCCGGCGGGCAGCAGGGCTGGGTCAAGATGCTTTCCATCCAGCTCGGTTCGCAGGACAAGAAGTCCCGGGGCGGCTTCCTGTCCGCTTTGAGCCTCAGCCGACCTCGCCCAGCTACTACTGCGACGGTGACCACCGGCGTGCGTGGGTTCTCCGAGGAAGACCTCGCCAAGGCCAAACCCAACCCGGCCGAACTCGCGAAGATGAAAAGTTTTGCCGTGACCTCGGTACGTGCGGTGCAGTTCGCCGAGCAGGGGAACCTGGCGCGCGCCACGGTCGGGTTCTTCGACGAAAAAGGCCGGCCGGAAAAGGATTCGAAATGAAGTGGTGGCTCACGTTGGCCGTATTGATGCTGGCCGCCGGGTGCAAGTCCGGAGAAGGACTCAATCTCCGCAATGTCGATATCGGAGCCATGCTCGAAAGCGCCCGCGACCTGAGGGAAGTGAAGGAGCCGGAAGAAATCCAGATCGGTAACGGCGTGGCCGAAACCCTACTTGGTGCCGCGCCGCTGCTCGACGACCCGGATTTGCAGCGTTACGTGAACGAGGTGGGCATGTGGGTCGCGCAGCATTCCGAGCGACCGAACTTGCCTTGGCACTTCGGCGTGAACGATTCCGACCACGTCAACGCCTTTGCCGCACCCGGCGGATTCATCGTCGTCACCAAGGGCATGATGCGCCAGTTGCGAAACGAGGCGGAGCTCGCCGGCGTGCTCGGGCATGAAATCGCGCATGTCACCCGCAAACATCACCTCAATGCATTGCGCAAATCCGCGGTCATGAGCCTGATCGGCACCACTGTGCAAGTCGCGGCATCGGACAGCAAACACTCCGAACTGGTGAAAAAACTCGCCGGGCCGACCAAGGAGTTGTATGCCCGCGGCCTCGACAAGAGTGACGAATTCGAAGCCGATCGCGCGGGCGTGGTGCTCGCGGCGCGCGCTGGTTACGATCCGTTCGGACTGCCGGCGGCACTCACCACGCTGGCGGGCGCAAGTCCCACGGACAATTTCCTCACACTGCTCTACAAGACCCACCCGCTGCCCCAGGCAAGGCTAGACAAACTTGCGCCCGGGCTCGGCACGCTGGAATCGATCAAGGCACCGCAGAACGCGGACCGCTTCCTTCTACATACCCAAAAGCTACGCGTGGCGGTTGAGTGACCGCCGCCGTCGCGGGCCGGCGTGTGCTGCTGGCCGGTGCGACCGGATTAGTGGGCGGATTCTGTCTGCAGCAACTGCTCGACGAACCTTCCATCGCCGAGGTCGAAGCCTGGACCCGGCGACCGCTCGTCATCAACCATCCGAAGTTACGGGTGCGGATCGTAGACATCGATCGACTGCCCGACGAGGGTGCCGCGGTGCACGCAATCATCTGCTGCCTGGGCACTACCATCCGGCAGGCCGGTTCCGAAGCGGCGTTTCGCAAGATCGATTTCGAATACCCGCAAGCGCTGGCGCGGTATGGTGAGAAAACGGGTGCGACAAAATTCCTGATGGTCTCGGCGCTCGGCGCCGATCGAAAATCGCGGGTGTTTTACAACCGGGTAAAGGGCGAAGCGGAAAATGCGGTCATGGCAAGCGCAATTCCGGTGAAGCTCCTGTTTCGACCATCGCTATTGCTCGGAGCACGAGAAGAGTTCCGTGCAGCCGAACGCGTGGCGACATTGCTCTTGCCGCTGATTTCCCCGTTTTTATGCGGCCGCTGGGCCAAGTACCGGCCGATCCCCGCCGAGGCCGTGGCCCGCGCAATGGTGCGAAGTGCACTCAACCGCGAACAGTCCGGCATCCTGGAATCGGATGAAATCGCGGCGATTGCCGCGCTGAAATAAAAAGCGGCGCCCTAGGGCGCCGCTTTCAACGATAGTGTTCGGTTTCAGCCCGCCGCCGCACGCACTGGCTTGGCGCGGGTGGGTTGCGCTGCGTACGCATGATAGGCCGCGGCTTCGGCGGCACCCGGTTCCACATGAGCGCCCATATCGGCGAACAGGGCTTCGAGCGCGCACAGGGCCAACATGACGTTTTCCATCTTGCAGGAGTAACCCATGATGCCGAAGCGCCAGATTTTGCCCGCGAGATCACCGAGCCCGGCGCCGATTTCCAGGTTGAATTCGGAGAGCAGGCGCGTGCGGACTTCTTTTTCGTCCAGCCCCGGTTTCACCTTGACCGCGTTCATCTGCGGCAGTCGGTAGTTTTCGTTCACCAGGTACTCCAGTCCCAGCACTTCCAGGCCGGCTTTCAGCGCCCTGTGGTTACGCTGGTGCCTTGCCCACGCGTTTTCCAGGCCTTCTTCGCGAAGCATGAGCAGGGCTTCATGCAGGGAGTAGAGCGAATTGGTCGGCGCAGTGTGATGATAGGTGCGCGTGGTCGCGCCCCAGTATCCGAACAGCAGGTTCAGATCCATGAACCAGCTATGCACTTTTTCCTTGCGGTTTTTCACGAGTTCGACCACCCGGTCATTAAACGTGATCGGGGAGAGTCCGGGTGTGCAAGAGAGGCATTTCTGGCTGGCGGAGTAGGTTGCGTCGATTCCCCACTCGTCTACCAGCACCGGTGTGCCGCCGAGGGAAGTGACCGCGTCCATGATGGTCAATGCGTCGTGACGACGGGCGATGTCCGCGAGCGCCTTCGCATCGGATTGCACGCCGGTTGAAGTTTCCGCATGAACGAAGGCGAGGATGCGTGCTTCGGGATTTTTCTTGAAAGCGTCTTCGACTTTCTGGGGATCGACCGGTGTGCCCCACTTGTCTTCGATTACGACCGGAATGCCGCCGCTGCGCTCGACGTTTTCGATCATCCGCCCGCCGAATACGCCGTTGCGGCACACGATCACCTTGTCGCCCGGCACGATCATGTTCACGAAACACATTTCCATCCCGACCGAGCCCGGGCCGGAGACCGGAAAGGTCAGCGCGTTATTCGTCTGGAAGGCGTAACGAAGGGATTCCTTCAACTCTTCCATCATTTTTACAAATACCGGATCGAGATAGCCGATGGTCGGTTTGCCCATCGCGGAGAACACGCGCGGGTGGATTTCGGAAGGTCCGGGGCCCAGCAGGTGCCGTTGCGGAGGGTAGAAAGAATTAACCTTGATTTTGGGTGCGTAGTCCTGGGTAGCCATGGCGATTCTCGGTTCAATGAAAGCGGTTTTGGGCGGGCTTATGACGCGCTGCGAAAAGAGGCCCAAGTGTATCAGGCGCCTGCTTCCCGGGCCAGCCGGAGCCTTTGATCCGAGTTAGTCCGGTTCTCGAATGCCGGTGGCCCGCGAGGTCACGAATCGTGCAGAGGCCATGCCCAGAATCATGCACAGAACAAAGGCCCACACTCGTATATCACCGAAGGCGGCACTTACTACCGCTGGTCCAGGGCAAAACCCGCCCAGGCCCCAGCCGACCCCGAAAATCGCCGCGCCGAGCATCAGCCGACGGTCGATGACCGTAGCCTTGGGGACCGAGAACTCCGGGACCAAGGCCGGCCCGCGCCGCTGCAGTGCCGCGCGATAAAGAATTGCGTAAACCGGTACCGCGCCCGCCATGACCAGCATGAGACTCGGGTCCCAGACGCCGGTGATATCGAGAAAGTCGAAAATTTTCGACGGATTGGTCATTTCGGAAACAACCAAACCCGCGCCGAACAGAAGTCCGCAGACGAAGGCCGCAAGAGTCGCCTTCACAGGAGGTGCCTCCAGACGTACACCGCGGCAGCGCCGTTGGCCATGAACAGACCGGTGGCGACCAGCGACCGAGGGGAAATCCGGGCGACGCCGCACACGCCGTGGCCACTGGTGCAGCCGCCGCCCAACAGGGTGCCGAAACCCACCAGAAATCCGGCGACGCAGACCTGCATCCAACCGACGGGCAGGTCGAAGCGAATGTGGTTCGGCGCCCAGACAAAGGTGGCAGCACCGGCCAGAAACAATCCGGCCAGGAACGCGAGCCGCCAGGCGAAATCGGTGCCGCCGGAGAGTGTGCCGCCAAGGATATTGCTCACGCCGGCGATCCGGCCGAGTGAAAACCACAGGCCCGCGGCCGCGAGGCCGATCAGGGCGCCACCTGCGAGGGGTTGAATGATTTCAAAGGGAGCGATTGTCATGTCGACCGTGAAAACGTGGATGGAAAATTAAAAGGATCGTTGGCCGATTCGTCGTCGTCTTCCCCAGACCGCGCATGCGCAGCATCGCCGTGATCCAGCGCGGCAAAATCGAAAAGACCCGGATCGAGCAGATGCGACGGGGACACCCGCTGCAAACTGGCAAACAGGGTATCGAGGCGGCCTGGGAATTTTTTCTCCCATTCGTGCAGCATCGCGCGAACCTGTTTTCTCTGCAGATTCTCCTGTGACCCGCACAGGGTGCAGGGGATGATCGGAAATTGCCGCAGCTGTGCGTACTCCTGAAGATCGCTTTCTTCGCAATAGGCAAGCGGCCGGATCACCACGTGGCGACCATCGTCGCTGCGCAGTTTCGGTGGCATGGCCTTCAGTCGTCCACCGAAAAAAAGGTTCAGGAAAAAGGTCTGGAGGATGTCGTCGCGATGGTGGCCGAGCGCAATGCGCGTGGCGCCCAGCTCCGAAGCGACCCGATACAACACGCCGCGGCGCAGGCGCGAACACAGCGAACACATCGTCTTGCCCTCCGGGATCACCCGCTTCACGACGCTGTAGGTGTCCTGCCCGACGATTCGATAGGGCACACCGACCGATTCCAGATACGCCGGCAGCACTTCCTCCGGAAAACCCGGCTGCTTCTGGTCCAGGTTAACCGCCACCAGCTCGAAGTCCACCGGGGCATGGCGTTGCAGGGACATGAGGACGTCGAGCATGGCGTAACTGTCCTTGCCGCCTGACAGACACACCATCACCTTGTCTCCGGCCCCGATCATCTTGAATTCTTCGATCGCCTGCCCCGCGAGGCGCCGCAGTCGCTTGGCGAGCTTGTTACCTTCGTAGAGCTCTTTTTGGGGATGGGTCATTCACCTGGCCCTGAAAATTTCGAACCCGACCGATTCGCAGTCAGGATAAACATCGGGTTTTTCGCTCGACACCCTGGCGGCGATCACGCCGGGCTTGGCCAGGCAGATGGCCAGGATCTTTTCGCAGAACGTCTCCTGCAGGTGCACATGTCCGCTGTCCGCCAGGGCGGCAATTTCGCGGCGCACGAAATCGTAGTCGACCGTTTCGGATATGTGATCGCGTTGAATGCTCCCCTCCGGATCCAGGTAAAGATCCACATTGACCACGACGCGTTGCTTCGCTTTTTTCTCGAAGTCATGCACGCCCATTGAAATCCGGGTCTCGAAATTTTTCAGGAATATTCTCCGAGCCTGGCCCAGGCGTGCTGCAAAGGCCGCTTCGGCAGCCGACAGCGGAGGTGTCGCGCGCGACATCTCAGTTTTTCCCGGTTTCAAATTGGACATCGCGTTGGAGTTTCCAAAGATGCTGGCCGCCATCGACCAAGATGGTTTCGCCGGTGATGGACTTCGCCCCGGCCAGAAAACACACCGTGTCGACCAGATCCTGCAGGGCCGAGCTGTGGCCAAGTGGGGCCATCCGGTGCGCGCGCGCAAACCCTTCTTCGGTTTGTTCGCCGCTGCGCAAGGTAATCCCTGGCGCCACGCCGCACACCCGAATCCTGGGCGCCAGGGCCAGCGCCAGCATGCGTGTGGCGCCTTCCAGGCCGATTTTGGCCAGGGTGTAGGAAAAAAAATCGGGGTTCAGGTTGTACACCTTCTGGTCGAGCATATTGATGATGCAACTGTCCGCTCCGGCAGGGGCCTGCGCCGCGAAAGCCTTTGCCAGCAGCAGAGGCGCGCGCAGATTGATATCCAGATGACGTGCCAGGGCCGGCGCTTCCAGCGTTGCCAGATCGTCGTATTCAAACAAGGCTGCGTTGTTCACCAGACAGGAAACCGGGCCCAGCGTGGACGCGCATTGCGCGATCAGGCGGGAGGTGTCTCCCGCGAGGGCAAGGTCGCAAGGGATGGCAGTCGCTTTTCTGCCCAGCGTTTCTATTTCGCGAACCAGCTCTTCCGCCTGCGATCGCGAACGGTGAAAATGCACGCCGACATCCCAGCCCCCGTTTGCCAGGCCCAGGGCAACGGCACGGCCGATCCGCCGGCCCGCGCCGGTCACCAATGCAGTCCGTGATTTGTATGTGTTGCCGCTCATGTATTCTGAATGCCAGCCATGCCAGCGCAAAAACGTATTCTAACCGGCGCATCATTGCGCCCCGGGGCATTCCTCGAAGCCAACGGGTTGCCGTCACCATCGGCAGAGGCATTGCGCCACAGTGGCGAACTGGCGGACTTGATGCGGTCGGAAATCCAGGCCGGGGACGGATGGCTGCCGTTTTCGCGGTTCATGGAACTGGCCTTGTATGCACCGGGAATGGGCTACTACGCCGCCGGGACTGCGAAATTCGGCAGCGCCGGCGATTTTGTCACGGCACCGGGTATTTCTCCCTTGTTTGGGGCGGCACTCGCGAGGCAGATCGCGGACATCCTTGCGCAGGGCGGTGGCGAAATCCTGGAACTGGGCGCGGGCGAAGGCACGCTCGCCGCGCAGGTCCTGCTCGAAATCGAAAACCTGGACTTCCCGTCCGTCTCTTACCGGATTCTGGAACCCAGTCCCGATTTGCAGGCGCGTCAGCGCAAAACCCTTGGACGCCACTGCCCAGCACTGGCGCACCGTGTTGAATGGATTCACGCGTTGCCGAACAAACTCTCCGGCGTGGTGCTGGCCAACGAAGTGCTCGATGCGTTGCCGGTGCACCGGATCGCCTGGCGCGAGGCGGGCCCGGTGGAACTCGGCGTGGGCTGGCGGGAGGAGAGGTTTTTCTGGACCGAACGCCCCATCGCGTCACAGGAACTTCGTGCGCGGGCCATGCAGATGCCGATGGCGCCGGGATACCAAAGCGAAATATCGCTCGCGGGGCCGGCTCTGGTGCGCACGCTGGGCGGCGCGCTGGAGTCCGGTGTCCTGATCTTCATCGACTATGGTTTTGGCCGCAGGGAGTACTATCACCCGGAACGCTCCGATGGCACATTGATGTGTCATTTCCGGCATCGTGCCCACGATGACGTCTTTTTGTATCCCGGCTTGCAGGACATCAGTGCGCACGTCGAGTTTTCCACGCTTGCCGACACCGCAATGACAAGTGGATTGGACATCCTCGGTTTTGCCACCCAGGCACAATTCCTCCTGAACTGCGGCATCCTCGATTTGTTGTCCCGGACTTCCGCCGAGGACACAGCGGCCTACCTGCCGCTCGCAGCGGGCATACAGAAACTGCTTTCCCCCGCGGAAATGGGCGAACTGTTCAAGGTGCTGGCGTTGGGAAAAGGTCTGGCGCTGCCGCTGCGTGGTTTCCTTTCCGGCGACAAGTCGCGGAGCTTGTGAGGGCAGGGATCAACCTTGCGCCCCGGTGTGGGGCGCACCATTTGTCGCCACCAAGCCTTCGTGTACCCTTCCGGCACCCGGCCAGTGCGCAGCGTGACGCGATTTTCGCTGCGCCGGAATGGCTGACTTTCGGAGCACCAAATTGCACATTCATATATTAGGCATCTGCGGGACCTTCATGGGCGGCATTGCGGTCATCGCGAAACAGACCGGTCACAAGGTGACCGGTTGCGATACGAACGTCTACCCGCCGATGAGCACCCAACTCGAAACCCAGGGCATCGAGCTGACGGAAGGTTTCGATCCCGCGCAGATCGGGCGCAATCCAGACCTTTACGTGATCGGCAACGTCGTGGCACGCGGCAATCCGCTGATGGAGGAAATCCTCAATAAGGGCCTGCCTTTTGTTTCCGGACCACAGTGGATGTACGAAAATGTCCTGCGCGGAAAATGGGTGCTGGCGGTGGCCGGCACCCACGGCAAGACCACCACCTCGGCGATGCTGGCGTGGATACTGGAATATGCGGGCCTCGATCCCGGCTTTCTGATCGGCGGCGTGCCGCTGAATTTCGGCGTATCGGCCCGCGGCCGGGAGTCCGCTTTTTTTGTGATCGAGGCCGACGAATACGACAGCGCATTTTTCGACAAGCGTTCCAAGTTTGTCCACTACCATCCGCGCACCGCCATTCTCAACAATCTGGAATTCGATCACGCCGACATTTTTGCCGATCTGGCGGCAATCGAAACCCAGTTTCACCATCTGGTGCGCACGGTTCCTGGCAATGGACTGATTCTGGCCAACGGGCGTGAGCAGAGCCTGGACCGGGTGCTGTCCCGGGGTGTGTGGAGCGCAGTCGAACGCCTCGATGTGAAAGAGGGCTGGTCTGCACAACAAGAGGGTGCGCATGCGTTTGAAGTTTTTTTCCAGGGCCAAAGTCTCGGTCGGGCGCAATGGGATCTGCTGGGCGAACACAACCGCAGCAATGCGCTCGCAGCGCTGGCCGCGGCACGGCATGCCGGGGTACCGGTGGCCAGGGGAATTGAGGCGCTGGCCGAATTTCGCAACGTCCGGCGGCGGTTGGAATTGCGGGGCACGGTGCAAGGCGTGGCGGTCTACGACGACTTCGCGCACCATCCCACCGCGATCGACACCACGATCGCGGGATTGCGCAGCAAGGTCGGCAACGCCCGCATCCTGGCGGTGCTGGAGCCGCGGTCGAATACCATGAAAATGGGTGTCATGAAGGACGCGTTGCCGCGCAGCCTGACAGCCGCTGATCTGGTGTTTTGTTATACGGAAGGGCTGGGCTGGGATGCCGCCAAAGTGCTTGCACCTTTGGGCCCAAAACTGGTCTGCGCCGGTGAATTGGGCAAACTCGTGGACAGCGTCGCCGAAGCCGCGCGGTCCGGCGATCAGGTGCTGGTGATGAGCAATGGCGGATTCGGCGGCATCCACGCGAAACTGCTGGCGCGGCTCGCCGAGGGTAATCGACGGTGATCATTTACATCCATGGCTTTAACAGCTCCCCGGCTTCCACCAAATCCGCGCAATTGCACGCCCGTCTTGCGGCGCTCGGCCGCGAGCACGAATTTGCTTGTCCTGCTTTGCCACATTGGCCAGCCAAGGCGATGGCCGTGCTGGAAAAACTTGTTGGTGCTACGAATTCCTCCGAGATCACGCTGGTGGGCAGTTCGCTGGGCGGTTTTTACGCCGCCTGGTTGACCGAGCGCCACGGGGTGCGCTCCGTGTTGATCAATCCCGGCATTACGCCGGATACGGGCCTGCGCGCCTGGCTGGGTCCGCAGAAGAATTTGTACACCGGTGAGGAATACGTGTTGACCGAGGCCCACCTGGAGCAGATGGCGGCGCTGAAGGTCACCAGACCGACGCGACTGGATCGATATCTTCTCCTGCATACCACAGGCGACGAACTGCTGGACTGGCGCGTTGCAGCCGCGCATTTCGCGGGCTGCCGACAAATCATTGTCCAGGGCAGCGACCACGGATTTCGCGAGTTCGAAAACTACCTGGATATCGTGCTCGAATTCGCCGGATAGGTTGCGGGCTTCCCGTATAATCGCGCGCTCTTTTTGCCCCTCACCCCTCGTCCCTCCGCAGAGCAGCCCATGAACGTGTTTTTCGAAGAGGACGGCAGTTTCAAGGCAGGTACGGTGCTGGCCGACAACACGACCACCTTGCAGGTGGAAACCCAGCACGGCCGACGCACCAAGATCAAGGAATCCGCGGTGCTGATCCGGTTCCAGAACATCCCCTTGCCGCAGTTCCTGTCCGAGGCCCAGAAAGTGGCGGCCGACATCGACCCCGCATTTCTCTGGGAGTGTTGCGGCGAAGCGGAGTTTTCCTTCGAGCAACTCGCCCGGGAGTATTTCGGGCGCGTCGCGCAGCCGCAGGAGCTGGCCGGATTGTTGACCCGCCTGCATGGCACCCCGACGCATTTCTACAAGAAAGGCAAAGGGCGATACAAGGCTGCTCCGCCGGACGCGCTCAAGTCGGCGCTGGCAAGTATCGAACGCAAGAAGCAGCAGGCCGAACTGCAATTGCGTTACCTCGCGCAACTCACAGATGGCCTGTGGCCGCCGGAGTTTGTGCCGCTGACAAGGGATCTTTTGTATCGTCCGGACAAAAACAGCCTCGAGTACAAGGCGCTCGACCAGGCGGCGACCCAGATGCGCATGTCGATCCCGCGCCTGGCGGAAAAATGCGGAGCTCTGGCGTCCAGCCGGGATCTGCATTTCGGGCGTTTCCTGTTTGAGCATTTTCCGCGCGGCACGCAATTCGAACCGGCCTTGCAGACCGGTGAACCCGGCGAACTTGGTGCATCGACAGTGAAGGCCTTCAGTATCGACGACGCCCAGACCACGGAAATCGACGATGCATTTTCCGTGTGCCGGCTGGATGAAAAACGATGGGAAATCGGCATACACATTGCGGCCCCCGCGCTCGGCGTCGCGCCCGGATCTCCGCTGGACCTGGAGGCTGCCAGGCGCCTGTCCACGGTGTATTTTCCCGGCGACAAGATCACCATGCTTCCCGAGATGGCGATCCAGGGTTTTACGCTGTCCGAAGGACGCGATTGCCCGGCATTGTCCATGTATCTCGAAGTCAGCGCCGATCTGGAAATCCTCTCGCGGCGCTGCGCTGTCGAAACCATTCATGTGGCCGCCAACCTGCGTCACGACGAGTTGGAAGACCGGTTCACCGAGGAAAACATCGCGGCGGGCCTTCTCGATTTTCGCTATGGAAACGAACTGGCACTGCTCTGGCGCCTGGCCAACAATCTGGAAAAGGGGCGCGGCAAACTCGAACCGGTGCAGAATCGCCGCGACTACAATTTCCTTCTGGAGGGCGAGAAAATCCGGATTGTCGAGCGCAAACGCGGCTCCCCGCTCGACAAAGTGGTGTCCGAGCTGATGATCCAGGTCAATGCCGAATGGGGGCACCTGCTGGCCCTGAATGAGGTTCCCGCCCTTTATCGCGTGCAGGGCAACGGCAAGGTGAAAATGTCCACCGTGCCGGCGGCTCATCAGGGACTCGGGGTGGCGCAATATGTCTGGGCCAGTTCGCCGCTGCGCCGCTATTGCGACCTTGTAAATCAACGTCAGCTTCTGGCGCTGTTCCGCGGCGAGGCGCCGCCCTATCCGATGGGTGATGAGCGGCTGCTGGTGATACTGCGGGACTTCGAACTCGCCTACGATGCCTACGCCGAATTTCAGCGCAACATGGAGCGTTACTGGTGTCTGCGCTGGCTGGTTCAGGAAGACTTGAAGTCCATTACGGCGGAAGTCTTGCGCGAAGACCTGGTGCGCTTCGAAAATTTGCCGATTGTCTCGCGGGTCGTGTCCCTGCCACCGCTACCCACGGGTTCTCGGGTCGAAATCGCCATCTCCGAAGTGGATCTGCTGGAATTGACATTGCACTGTGAATTTGCCGGCCGCAACGACGCGCAGGCGGCCTGAAGCGCAAAATGGACTGACAGGCGGGCCGCAGTTATTTAGAATTGCCGGAATTCGACTTCTCATCGAGCGCATTTGCCGGACCATTCGTTCAATGCGATGACCCTGAAAGGCGGCCTTCCCTCCGACTTCATGGTCGCGCCACCTCCCGCAACCGGGGATGTCCTGCCGGTTACGCTGGCTGTCTCCGTCGTTGTCCATGCGTTCTTGTTGTTAATCACCTTTGCGCCCCCGGCGTTCAACCCGTCCAATATCGTCTCCCAACTGGAAGTCGTGCTGGTCAATTCGAAGCACACCTCGCGGCCAGTCAAGGCCGATGCGCTTGCCCAGGCCAATCTGGATGGCGGGGGCAACACGGAAGCAGACCGCCGCGCCAGGACGAATCTGCCCAAGGCCAGCAATATGGAACAGGTACGCGAGGTGGAGCTGGCTTCCCGCCGCGTGCGCAATCTGGAAATGGAAGCACAACGGTTGTTGCATGCGGCAAACGGCGAACATCCTTCGGGCGTGCAGACCCGGCCTACCCCGAATTTGGAAGCAACCGAACGCGTCGAAGATCCTGCGCAGGCCCAGCAGCGGCTGCTGATTGCGCAGCTGGAAGCCCAGATTGCCAAGGAGTGGGAGGAATATCAGAAACTGCCGCGCCGTAAGTTCATCGGTTCCCGTACCGAAGGCGTGGTGTACGCCGAGTACGTCGACAAATGGCGCGCGAAAGTCGAAAAAGTCGGCACGCACTATTTGAATGAGGAAGCCAGTCATCTCAAGCTTCATGGCGCGGTGGTGATGACCGTGCATATCCGGGCGGACGGGAGTGTGGAGAAAATCGATATCGATCGCTCCTCCGGCCATCGGATTCTGGATGCGCGCGCCCGGCAGGTGGTCGATCTGGCGGCGCCGTTTGCCCCGTTTCCGGCTGCCGTGCGGCAGGAATGGGACGTGCTCAGCATCTCGCGCACCTGGATGTTTACCAGCAGCGATCTGGAATTGGTGAACACGCCTTGACGCGCGCCGCCTGACCGGCCTGCGCCGGGGACCACCCCGTCCGTCTTTGCCTTTTCTCTGGAATGATTTCTTCGAGGTTGATCGCCATGCCCCCTTTTCTTGCCTGCAAGGCCACGGATGACTGATCGTTACGCGGTGATCGGCAACCCGATTGCCCACAGCCTTTCTCCCAGGATTCACGCGGCCTTCGCCAAACAGACGGGGCAAGGCATCGAATACTCGGCAATACTGGCCCCGCTCGACGGATTCCGGGCGACTGTGGAAGCTTTTCGTGCTGCGGGCGGCAGCGGAGTGAATGTCACCGTGCCGTTCAAACTGGAGGCGTTTGCCCTGGCGGATGAGGTCTCGTCCCGTGCCAAGCTTGCTCAGGCGGCAAATTTTCTGCGGTTCGACGTGCGGGGCGTGCGAGCGGACAACACGGACGGCCCTGGATTGGTGCGCGATATCGTACATAACCGCCAGGTCGGGATCGCCGGCAAGCGTGTGCTGCTGCTGGGCGCCGGCGGCGCGGCGCGAGGGGTGTTGATGCCCTTGATCGAACAGCAGCCGATCCTGCTGGCGATTGCCAACCGCACGGTGGAAAAAGCCATGACATTGGCGGAGATGTTTCGCCACCAGCCCGCTGCTGCAGCGTCCGTTCTGGCGGCGCACCGGTTTGAAGAATTGGCAGGACACCACTTTGACGTCGTCATCAATGCGACCTCCAGCAGCCTGCAGGGCGAAACGCCCAATTTACCCGACGGCATTTTTGCCGAAGGCGCACTGGCCTACGACATGATGTACGGCAAGGGCGTGACGCCGTTTCTTGCGCTGGCCGGCAAACAGGGCGCCGCGAATCTGGCCGACGGATTGGGCATGCTGGTCGAGCAGGCGGCCGAATCCTTTTATCTCTGGCGCGGTGTGCGCCCGGACAGCGCCGCAGTGATCGCGACATTACGTGGCTTATAAGAAAGCAAAGCCCTTCTGGCGCTGGAGTGCGCGCCTGATTCTGCTTGTCCTGGCGGCCTTGCTGATTTATCAGTTCTGGATCTTCGGCAATGTGGTGTGGTGGATATGGTTCAACCCCTCGAACAGTGCCTTCATGGAAGAGCGGCTGGAGGTTCTGCAGGCCAGGAATCCCGAAGCCGAGTTACGGCACCGGTGGGTTTCCTACGAAAAAATATCCATTCACCTGAAACGCGCACTGATTGCCGCCGAAGATGCGAAATTCCTGGATCACGACGGCTTCGACTGGGAGGCAATCCAGAAAGCCTACGAGAAGAATCTTAAAAAAGGCAAAGTCGTTGCAGGCGGCTCCACCATCAGCCAGCAACTGGCCAAGAATCTTTTCCTGTCCGGGCGCCGGACGCCCTGGCGCAAGGCCGAGGAAGCCTTGATTACCCTGATGCTCGAGAACGTCATGTCCAAACGCCGGATTTTTGAAATCTATCTGAACGTAATCGAGTGGGGCAATGGCGTGTTCGGCGCGGAGGCGGCGGCACGATATTATTTTGGCGTCAGCGCGGCGAATCTTGGTCCTGCCCAGGCTGCGCGGATGGCGGCGATGGTTCCCAAACCGCGTTATTACGACAAGGTCCGGCAAACGCCGTTGCTGGAAAGGCAGACAGGAATTATTCTGAATCGGATGCCCGATTCCCAGGTGCCCTGACCATGTTTGTCCACCCGCAGTTCGATCCCGTTGCATTGCACCTTGGACCGCTGTCCATCCGCTGGTACGGGCTGATGTACCTGCTCGCCTTCGCCATGTTCGTCGTCCTGGGGCGCTCCCGGTTGCCAGGCAAGTCCGGAGAGGGTTGGACACGGCGAGACCTGGACGACATGGTGTTTCTCGGCGTACTGGGGGTGGTGCTTGGGGGGCGGCTCGGCTACGTTTTGTTCTACAAATTCGGCGAGTTTCTCGCCGCACCCTGGCGGGTGTTTTACGTCTGGGAAGGCGGCATGTCTTTTCATGGCGGCATGCTGGGCGTGATCCTGGCCATGATCTGGTTTTCACGCAGCCGCGGCCGGCCGTGGCTCAGCGTCACGGATTTTATTGCGCCCCTGGTACCCCTCGGGCTCGGTGCCGGGCGGATTGGCAATTTCATCAACGCCGAATTGTGGGGGCGAACCACGGACGTGAAGTGGGCAATGATTTTTCCCAACGTCGATGCACTTCCCCGTCACCCGTCGCAGCTTTACCAATTTGTCGGGGAAGGGCTGATGCTGTTCGCCTTGTTGTGGTGGTATTCGCGGGGCCCGCGTCCAATGGGGGCGGTGTCCGGCCTTTTCCTCCTTGGTTACGGCATCTCGCGCTTTGTCGTGGAATACACGCGTGCGCCCGATGATTACCTCGGCCTGCTGGCGCTGGGTTTGTCCATGGGCCAGTGGCTGAGCTTACCGATGATTGCCGCCGGCATCGGCCTCATGCTGTGGGCGCACCGGCGCGCTAGTTGAGATCCTGTTGTTTGGCCGGCGCCTTGAGGGCAAAAAAACTGCGCCGGTTCAGCAGCCGGTGAAAATTGTCCAACGACGTCAGATGGGCGTAGATTTTTTCCAGTACCCCGGCGATTAGCAGGCGACGCAGTTGTTCGTCGTTCAGCGCGGTCAATGCCTCTTCGGAAACCCGGTGCATGCCTTCGAGCTGCATGGTGAAGCCGTCGATTTCCGCTTTCATGGAAAATGGCTCCAGCAGCTTGAACTCCATCAGAAGCTTGCACAACTCCTCGCTGCGCGCGAGATCGTTTTCGTAATCGAAAATCAGTTTTTCCAGCGCCGCCCAGTGCGGTTGCGCCTGTCCTTCGCTGTCATACAGAATCTCGCCCTTTTCGCCGAGGGCGGCATTCTCCACGCACACCAGTCGTTCCGGCAGGATTTCGCCGTTCATCGTCACCTTCGCCATGCAAAACGGGTAACGGCGCACGTAAGCCGGAAGATAGGCGCGGCGATCCCAGCTTCCATCCGTCATGACAAAAAGGTTCTGCTGTCCCTGCA
>JBJXFN010000006.1:0-14712 GCA_046155535.1 Burkholderiales bacterium | reverse complement strand
CAGGCAGGGAGGGCGACCAGACGTTCATGCAGGCAACCGCAAGGAAATAACCGGCAAAGCCGGCGGCGAGGCTGGGAACCCAGGACGTGCGCGTCGCGCACCAGGCGTAGAAAATAGCAAAGACCGCGTTGGCGGGGACGGCGGAAAGCGTGCCCAATGCGGCGTCCGCGGCAAATGTTTGCCCGTGACGCAGGGCGATAAAAAAAAGGATGGGCGCCGAGATCACCGGAAACGCCGACAACAAGCCGCCAACCGCGGGTCCCCACCGACGTGCCGCGACGGTGATGCCTGCGATGAGAAGTGGCACCAGGAACAGATTGAGAACGAGGAACGTATTCATGGAGGAAACTCAATCTTCAATCCATCGTCCCTATTCGGGGTCGGGCGCAAACCCTGCGCTCCGATCCCGATCGCCTGTCTGCGCATCTGTGTAGTTCGGAGGGTGTGGCAGAAGGATGGGCCTAGTCTGACTGTGTCATAAATAACGATGAGCCTGCAGTGTTTGCATTTTCCCCTCACCCCATCCCCGCTGCTGCGCTTCAAGTGTGCCCTTGTTCCGGAGGGCGAGGGGCTTTTCCTCTCTCTCCCTCCGGGATACCCAGGCGAAGCCGGGAGTACCCGTTTGGAGGGAACGAGGGTGAGGGAAGAATTTCTACGGCCATCAGTCCAATTCGCGACACAGTAAGACTAGGAGACCCGGCGGCGCAAGACCACCAGATCCTGTCGAGTGTCGATGACGCCCTCCAGGATGGAAACGACTTCAAACAGGTCATTGTTCCAGTTGCGCCCGATGAACGCGGGCGACAGCACGGTGTTGCCGTAACTGCGTTCGACGCCGACCATCTGGCTGGCCAGTTTCATCACGTTCTGGTTTTTTACTTCTTCCTGCCAACCGTCGTATTCCTTGAAAAGGTAACCTTTCTGCGCCAGTTCCGTGTCCAGTTCCAGTGGGTTCCTTCCAAAATTGCCGGCGAGGCTGCGCAGGGCCGTGTAACCCTCGGTGGTCAGCATGCAATAGCCGCCGGGCTTGACCACGCGCCCCAATTCCGAGAGCCATGCGGCCTGGTCCTCCAGATTCAGGTGGGAAAAAATCGACACGGAATAGACCAGATCGAAAAATCCGGTCCCGTAGTCGAGCGGCGGCGTAAACCGGTTTACGCGGGCCTGGACAGACGGGTAGTTCCTGGCGATGAATGCGATGGAGGAGTCATCGATATCGCAGGCATGATAAGTCGGGTTCGGATAATCACGGGTGAAGTGCAGGAGTTGCCGTCCGACCCCGCACCCGAAATCCAGGACATTGATATTCTTCTCCAGCGCTACGCCTTCACGAAGAGCGGCAACCGCAATGGGCAGACAGGAACGGATGCCTGACACATAGTAGTGGCGGATGCTGCGGGAGGATGTTTTGCGCATACTCGAGTTTGGTGGCACCGGGAAATCGATGAGGTTCAGTCCGCGGCCGAGCAGCACAGCAAGGTCCTGGATCTGATTGACGCCAATCTTGGCAATTTTCTTCAGCGGATTCGAATTTTTCATGATTGATAATCGTTGAGCCAATGCTCTATTGATCTTTCCATGTTTCATGACACATGCTTTCCCTCATCCCAACCCTTCTCCCGGAGGGAGAAGGGCTTGTCTTCCCTCTCCCTCCGGGACAAGGGCACACTTGAAGCGGAGCAGAGGGATTGAGGGTGAGGGTAAGGGTGGAACGTGTGTGCTCTGTCATGTATTTTGGAAACCTCGATAATTCACCGTCATTGAAGAAGGTGTGCGCCTTTGCCGCCGGAAAGAGATTACTTCTGGAACGCCGGCATCACCTCGCGAGCGAACCATCGCAATTGTTCCTTGAAGTCTTTCGGTGACATACCTTCGGCCCAGTGAATCATCATCTGGTCCAGACCGGGATAACGGGCCTCGAAATCCTTGATCTGCTCGATCACCAGCTTGGGCGGACCGCATAACCAGGCGCGCTGCGCAACACCGTCGCGGATGGTGGGCAGTCGCGCCGGCGCGCCGGGCGTACCCCAGGAACGTCCGTGCTCATCGGCGTAACGCACGAAGCCGAAGGGCGCGAACCACTTGTAGCGTTCGTCGTGGGCGGGTTCGATCCGACGGATCGCCTCTTCCTGCGTGTCGGCAAGGCACAGGCCGACACCCCAGCACAAATCCTCGCCCAGCGCGAGATTGCGCCCGGCCTTGGCCGCCTCGGATTGATAGGCGCGCGCGACCTGGTCGAATATTTTTTCGCCGTTGAGTGTCACCATGCCCTTGATGCCGCGCTGCGCGATGTAGGGCAGGGTTTTGCCGCTGGCGATGGGTTGCCAGATTTCCACCGGACGGCGCAGCGGCCGCGGAACCAGCGTGACTTCCTTCAGTGTATAGCCGCGATAAGGCACCGGCGGGGGAATCTGATAGTGCTTGCCCTGGTGTGAGAAGGATTCCTCGTTGAAGGCCTTCATCAGCACTTCCATCTGTTCCTCGAAAAGTTCCTGGTTGGCCTTGTTGTCCAGCATTGGCGCGCCCAGGCTTTCGACCTCCCGGGTGTGGTAACCGCGACCGACGCCGAAAATCACCCGCCCACCGGTCATGATGTCGGCCATGGCGTAATCTTCGGCAAGCCGGATCGGATGCCACATCGGCAGCACGTTGAAGCCGCAGCCGAGTTTCAGGCGTCTGGTCTGCGTCGCCAGCCAGGTGCCGAGCAGGATTAGGTTCGGAAACACCTCATAACCTTCGCGCTGAAAATGGTGTTCCGCCGTCCAGAGGCAGTAGTAGCCCAGCTCGTCCATCAACTGCGCCACGTCTTTTGCGGTCCCGAAGGCTTCCGCCAGCCGCTCATTCGGGTAGCGGCGCTCGTCGGCTGGCGTGCCATGTAGGCCCACGTTGTCAAGTTCGATCTGCCCGACGTAGAGAACGGAGAACTTTCTGATCATGTTGGCTCCTCTTCTTCTTTGCGCCTGGATGTTTGTGCCTGCCGGAAACCGCATGTTACCGGTATCGGGTTCAATGCATTTTCAGATCGTTCGGCGAGATGGATAGCCTGCATCTTTGAGCAGCATTGTGACTACGGTGGACGGAAGACATAACGCTCGCGGGGAGGGCGTTTACCTGAATTGCCCGCAAACGCCCAAAGCGGAAATACCGCACTTGACAAACATCCTGTGTGAGTAGTACTTTGTTACTACCGCATGTGCAGGAGGCAACGATGCCGGCAACGAGTCTGAAACTTCCGGATGATTTGAAGAAGCGAATTGACACTTTGGTGGCGCAGCGCGACCAAACGGCGCATGCGTTCATGGTGGAGGCGATCCGCCGTGAAACAGAGCGCGCCGAGCTACGCCGCCAGTTCATGGACGAGGCGAAGGCGGCACACACAGAAGTCCTTCGTGGTGGAAACGCATACGAAGCCGCCGAAGTTTTCGATTATCTGGAAGCCAGGGTCCAAGGCAAAAAGACCAGGAAGCCGCGTGCAAAGAAGTGGCCACCGTCAGCTTAAGCCCGCGATGTCTTGCGGATCTGGAGAGAATCTTTGAATTCATTGCGCAGTCCGATCCAAAAGCCGCCCGCCTGACCGTTCGGCATCTGCGCAAGGCGATCGAAATGCTGGCGGACCACCCATTGATTGGGCGCGCAATGGAAAGCGATTACCGTGAACTCGTGATTGCCAGAGGGCGAATTGGTTATGTCGCGCTCTACCGATGGCACGAGGAATTCGATGACGTGTTGGTCCTCTCGGTAAAGCATCAGCGTGAAGCCGGGTATGGCGGGGAATAGCCGTCCCGCCAGCCGCTCATTCGGGTAGCGGCGCTCGTCGGCTGGCGTGCCTTGCAATCCGACGTTGTCCAGTTCGATCTGCCCGACGTAGAGAACGGAAAACTTTCTGATCATGTTGGCTCCTCTTCCACTTTGGGCCTGGATGTTTGTGCCTGCCGGAACCAGCATGTTACCGTTATCGGGTTCAATGCATTTTCAGGTCATTCAGCGCGATGGCTTGCATGCATAGCCTGGTGCAAAGTTTGGAGGCATTCATGGATCTGGGGCTGACAGGAAAAACCGCCGTGATCACGGGCGCATCGAAGGGCATCGGCCTGGCCATTGCGCAGGGGCTGGCAGCGGAAGGTTGCGCAGTTCACATCGTGGCGCGCACCCGGTCGGCCATCGAAAGTGCCGCACAGAATATACGTGCTCGGTACTCGGTGGAGGTCAAGGCGCATGCCCTGGACCTTTCGCGAAGCGAGAGTGTGGGCGCATTGATGGATGCAACGGGTGTACCGGATATTCTGGTCAACAACGCCGGCGCCATACCGGGCGGCGACCTGCAGGCCGTGGACGAAGCCCGCTGGCGCGCCGCGTGGGAACTCAAGGTGTTTGGCTACATCAACCTTTCCCGCGCCTGTTACGCCGCCATGCGCGGCCTGCGCAAGGGTGTGATCGTCAACGTCACCGGACTTGCCGCCGACCGCCTCGATGCCGGTTACATCGCCGGCTCGACGGGCAATGCCGCACTCAATGCCTTCACCCGCACATTGGGCAGCTACAGCCTGGAGGACGGCATACGTGTGCTCGCGATCAGTCCCGGTGCCGTGGAAACCGAGCGCCTGGTGACGCTCATGAAAACACGCGCCGCCGACAAGCTGGGCGATCCCGAACGCTGGCGCGAATTCGTCAGAGGCCTGCCCCTGGGCCGACCGGCGACGGTTGAAGAAGTGGCCACGGTGGCAGTCTTCCCCGCGTCCGCCCGGGCGTCTTATTTGAGCGGCATTGTGATTACCGTGGATGGTGGGCACAATGCGCGTGGCGGCGCTTTTGCCTGAGTAATTCACGAATTACCGACGGGAAATTTCGATCTGCTACGGACGTCCAGGGTAAGTCGAATGCAAATATTTCCTGATTCGACCTGCTCTGTTGAAAACGCAGCGCAACAAATGCCATGCAGAGTCAGCCGTCAGGGATCAGGGAACCGCTCGCCGTCATGCGAGTGTAGTTGACTTCAGAATTTGATCCACTGCAGAATTGCTTTGATTAAAATAAAAACCAATCGCCGTTGGCTGCATTGTTTTTGAAGCAAAGGAATTTTCTGTGACCCGGATCATCTCCCACGTGCTCGCAGTGATATTGGCAGTTGTAGCCTTGGTAACTCCGGTGCGCGCTGATAATTTTTTTGGAGGGGATCAAGCCGCGCGAGGAGAACGTCTTTACGAAACGCACTGCAGTACTTGCCACGGGTCTATGCTGGAGGGGAAGAGTTCCGTTCCGCTTGCTGGCGAGTCATTTCGAGCAAGATGGTCTGACGAAGGGCATACCTTGGATGACTTGCTCTACATCGTCAGGACTCAGATGCCCTATGGGGAGCCTGGCAAGCTCACCAAGGCACAATACCTGGATATCGTTGCGTTTTTATTGAAGGCGAATGCTTATCCCGGAGGCGGTGAAGATTTGCCACTGGATCCTGAAGAGCTGGCAAGTAAGAAACTCAAGCGGTAGAGCCCAAACCAGAAGGAAGGAGGAAGTGATGATGAGAACTCTGGGGAACGCGTTACTAAGTTGCGCCGTATTCCTTGCCGCCTCGGTTTCGTCTGCTTCGAAAGGTCCCAGTCAGCTAGAGTTGAATACGGCGGCTGAAAGTTCTGACTGGATGCTGCCCAACCAAAGCTACGCGGGGCAACGATTCGTGGATCTCAAGCAGATTCATCGGGGCAATGCGTCCCAACTTCGCCCGGCATGCATATACAGTCCCGGCGATACCAATCGATTCGCCAGCAACCCGCTGGTCTATCGAGGGGTCATGTATGTCACAAGTGGGGACACGACGGTTGCACTCAATGCTGCCACCTGTGAAGTACGTTGGCGCCATGACTGGAAGATCAAGGGAAAGCAGGCGGAATACAAGACCGGCACCATGGTGATCAATCCCTTCAAGAGCCGTGGCATGGCGATCAAGGATGGCAAGCTTGTGCGGGCCACCTCCGACAGCAATCTCATTGCACTGGACATCGAGTCCGGAAAACTGCTATGGGACAAGGCAATTGCCAGTGCCGAGAAGTACGAGTTGGTGATCATGGCGCCGCTGATTTATGAAGATCTTGTTATCGCGGGAATCGGCATAAGCGAATTCGGAGTGAAAGGCTGGCTAGGTGCCTTCCGGCTGTCCGACGGTGATTCAGTCTGGCGCTTCAATACCGTTCCTGACGATGGAGAGCAAGGCGTTGAAACCTGGGGTAACGCGAAGGATCGACAGCGTGGAGGTGGCGGTGTGTGGGTAACTCCCACGCTGGATGCCGAGTCGGGCCTGCTCTATGTTGCAGTCGGCAATCCCGTGCCGGTTTTCTTCGGTGATACCCGTCAAGGCGAAAACCTGTACACGGCGGCGATGATCGTGCTGGACGCCAAAACAGGCAAACTTCAGTGGCATAAGCAAATCGTTCCCCATGATCTCCACGATTGGGACTTGACCGTAACGGGCCCACTGTATCCGATGAAGAATGGTAGCGCCATGAGACAGGTCATCGCCGTTGGTGGCAAGGACGGTTTTTTAAGGGCTGTTGATAGAAATTCGCGCGAACAGATTTTCGCGACTGCCGTGACCTCTATTCAAAATGCCGATGTTGTTCCCACCGTGGCGGGAATTTACGCTTGCCCTGGAGTGTTGGGCGGAATGCAATGGAGCCTTCCCGCCTATAACCCCCAAATGAATTTGTTGATTGCGCCCGCGGTTGATTGGTGTGGCCAGTACAAGAAAGCTGACGAGCTGAGGTACGTTTCAGGTCAGCTCTATATGGGGGGCGCTTACACATATGATCCCGTGGAGAAGAGTCGTGGCTGGCTGACTGCAATTGATGCGGCATCAGGTGTGGTGAAGTGGAAGTACGAGTCCAAGCGCCCCATGCTCGCAGCCGTCACGACAACGTCGTCAGACCTTGTATTCACTGCTGAATTGACGGGATACTTTCTGGTGCTGGATGGCAAAAGTGGAAACGTCCTTTATCGATTCAATTTGGGTGCCCCGGCTCATGCCGGGGTCATCAGCTATGCAGTCGAGGGTAAACAATATGTGGCTGTTGCAACTGGCGCAGCTGCCGGATTCTGGCGAGTACCCCCTGCATCATCGACAGTAGTCGTATTTTCCTTACCGTAACGATCGACCTGTTGTCGTCAGTTGTGCGTGAGCTTTCCTCCAGGATTCAGGTTACAGCGCTCGGTCCTGATGTGGGCGGGCTGAATTATTCTGTATCGAATTCGGTTTTTCACAGGTCTGAAACTTATCATTGACGCTGGGGGTCGGCTGTCTTTACAGCCGTCGTGGCCGATCCCCGACGTTAACATGGTGAGGTCCGAAATGGCGGATTTGCGATACGGGTATAGTCTGGGAAGCTCTTAGACTTTTATTTTTTCGCCGCGCGGGTCAAATAACGGCGCGTGATGAATGCTGCAGGCCACGCGCGCGGTGGCGATTTCGAGTTCATAACGGCCGGAGTGGAGCATGGCATCGTCCACGCCGGATTCGTTTCGCACGTAGCCGAAGCCGATACTCTTGCCGACCGTGTAGCTCCAGCCGCCGCTGGATAACCAACCGACACGCTTGCCATCGCGATAAATCGTTTCGCGACCGAGCAGTACCGATTTCGAGTCGTCCACGGTAAAGCAGGCGAGGCGTTTTTTCAGGGATTGCGCGCGCTGCGCCAGCAAGGCATCGCGGCCGAGAAAAGGAATGTCCCTGGCCAGTTTGACGGCCCATCCCAGTCCCGCTTCCAGCGGGGTGTGGTCGGGGCCGATGTCGGCGCCCCAGGCGCGGTAGCCTTTTTCCAGACGCAACGACTCGATCGCACGATAACCCGCGTTGGCGATACCGTGTGGCCGACCGGCGTCAATCAGCCGGTCGTAGACCGAAACAGCGTACTCGACAGGAATGTGCAGCTCCCAGCCCAGTTCGCCCACATAGGTCACGCGCAGCGCGCGCACCGGCGCACCGGCAATGTCGATGTTGCGGCAGGCGCCGAAAGGGAAGGCGGCATTGGATACGTCTTCTCGCGTGACTGCGGCAAGCACGTCGCGGGCGCGCGGGCCCATCAGGGCCAACACGCAAAAAGCGGAGGTCACGTCCATCAGTTTCGCGTCAATGCAGTCGGTCGGCAGATTGCGCTCGATCCAGGCGAAGTCGTGCGTGGCGAAGCCGGTGCCGGTGACGATGTAGAACTCGGTGGGCGAGAACCGCGCGACGGTGAGATCACATTCGATGCCGCCGCGCGCGTTCAGCATCTGGGTGTAAGTCAGGCGGCCGGGCAGTTTGCCGACGTCGTTTGCGCAGATCCACTGCAGGGCGCGCTCGGCGTCCTTGCCGACGAGCATGAATTTAGCGAAGCTGGTCTGATCGAATAGCGCGACGCGCTCGCGGCAGGCCTGATGTTCCTTGCCTACCTGGCTAAACCAGTTCTGCCGCCCGTAGGTGTAAACGTCCTTTGCGTCTACGCCGGCCGGCACAAACCAGTTGGGCCGCTCCCAGCCCATTTTCTCGCCGAAACACGCGCCTTGTTCCCGGAGGCGCTGGTACAGCGGCGACACGCGCAGCGGTCTCCCACTGCGATATTCCTCAAATGGCCAGGCCATGGTGTAGTGTTTGCCGTAGGCCTCGAGCGTACGTGTCCGCACCCAGTCATCCGAGCAATGATGGCGGCCGAAGCGGCGGATATCCACCGGCCACAAATCCATAGGGGGCTCGCCGGCGGCGACCCACTCGGCGAGTGCGCGTCCGGCGCCACCGGCCGAAGCAATGCCAAAGGCGTTGAAGCCGGCGCCGACGAAGAAGCCCCGCACCTCGGGGGCTTCGCCGAGAATGAAATTGCCATCCGGCGTAAAGGACTCCGGGCCGTTGATCATCTGTTTGATGCCGGCTTTCTCCAGCGCGGGCACCCGGGCAAGGGCCTGTGTCATGTGCTGGTCGAAGTGGTCCCAGTTGTCATCCAGCAACTGGAACTCGAAGCCCTCCGGGATGCCGTTTTCCGCCCAGGGAATCGGATCCGGTTCGTATCCCCCCATGACCAGGCCGCCAACATCTTCCTTGAAGTAGATCAGGCGATCGGGATCGCGCAAGGTCGGGAGGTTTTTCGGCACGCTTTCCATCGGCTCGGTGATGATGTATTGATGCTGTACCGAAATGAGCGGCACGTTTACACCCGCCAGCCGCCCGATGTGCCGCGCCCACTGGCCGGCGCAGTTGACAATTTTCTCCACGCGAATCGTGCCCTGCGCAGTGTTCACCGCACTGACCCGTCCGCCGTGCAATGCGAAGCCGGTCACCGGGCAATCTTCGATGATCTTGACGCCGTGCATGCGCGCGCCTTTGGCCAGGGCCTGCGCAAGGTCGGACGGGTTTACCTGACCATCGGTGGGCAGGAATGCAGCGCCAACCACATCGCTCGCGTCCATGATCGGCCACAACGCTTTGGCTTCGGCAGGGGACAACACATGCATTTCCAGGCCGAAACTATGCGCGGTGGTGGCCTGGCGTTTGATTTCCGTGAGCCGTTCCGCATTGCAGGCGAGCCGCAAGCCACCGTTGCGTTTCCATCCGGTGGCCTGGCCGGTTTCCTTCTCCAGTCTGTCGTACAACTCCACGCTGTATTTGAGAAGCTGCGTGACATTGGCCGAAGTGCGCAATTGCCCGACCAATCCCGCGGCGTGCCAGGTGGAACCACTGGTCAGTTTCGCGCGTTCCAGCAACACGATGTCCTTGAAGCCAAGGCGGGCGAGGTGATAAGCCGTGCTGCAACCGATGATGCCGCCGCCGATGATGACGACTTGTGCGCTGGATGGAATCGAGTTCAAGGCGAAAACCTCAATGAAGCCACAGAGGGCACAGAGGGCACAGAGTACACAGAGAAAATCCAGGAATCTGATGCGTCCACGGATTTTGCCAGTATCGCGAACGTCACACTAAAATGGACCATTTGCTGTTCTCTGTAAACTCTGTGTTTTATTGGGCAATCCAAAATAAGTGACAGATCTTCAATTCAAATTCGCTTCCCTCATCCCCACCCTTCTCCCGGAGGGAGAAGGGCTTTTGCCTCCCTCTCCCTCCGGGATACCCAGGCAAAGCCGGGAGTACCCGTTTGGAGGGAACGAGGGTGAGGGAAGGATGTGTCATGAATTACGAAATGATCAATAAAAGGGTACTCCGACGCGCTGCGCACGCAGGGTATCCGTGGAAAATTGTTTTTTCGGGATTCATGTCTATTCCTTGATGAAGTCGTTGTAAGCACGCTCGAAGCGCGCGAGGTAGTCGGCAGTGTAGGCTGCGTAATCGAAGTCGATTGTCGAGTGGATTTCGGACACCATGCTCCACAGGGTCTCGCGCAGCAGCGAGGCGCAGGTCATCGCGGCCAGACGGCGATCGAGTCCTGCATCCACTTTGCCGAAATACTGTTCCATGACCATGCGGGTTTGCGCGGCATCGAGTGCATTGTTGGACACCAGGCCCCCGAGATCGAACAGCGGACTGTTGAAACCGGCGTAATCCCAGTCGATCAGCCACAGGCGTTTGCCGTCGTCGATGAAGTTGGCTGCCAGCAGATCGTTGTGCCCGAACACGATGGAGACGGGCCCGACCGCACTTTCGAGTTGCGCGCTGCGCGCGAGCAGTTCTGGAAGCAAACCGATGTGGCGGCTGGCGCGCGCTTGCAGTTCGGCAGCGTATCCCCGGACGATGTGAAACACCCAGAACATCAGCACCGGTCCGTGCACAAAGCGCGGCACCTCCGTGTGGCAGCGCCGGATCAGGGCCACGATGGCGGTCAGCGTCGCCGCATCGCGCACCAGGTCAGGCGTGAGCGCGTGGCCCTCGATGAACCGCAGTACCAGTACGCCGGGCTGTGAATACACGACTTCGGGGGAAATGCCGGCTTCAAAGGCCGCGCGGCTGGCAGCCAATTCGTTGAAACGCATCACGCCGTGGATCGGGATGTCCTGTCCGATGCGGACCACGTATTTCCTGCCGCCGTCCGCAACCAGATAGTTCTTGTTGGTGATGCCGCCGGCAAGCGGAACCGGATCCACCCTGCCCGACCAGCAGGGCAGTCGCAAAATCCGGTCGAACGGGTCAGGTTGGGTATTCATGGTTCGTAAAGTTCAACGAAGAATACCTCAGATCGCGCGCCGGTTCCGGCACGCCAGGCAGCCTCGGCGAAACGGCGGACAGAAATAACGGAAACCGCTTTCCCTTCCCCGAAGGTTGGGGCATTCGCAGTTCCCCCTTCAAAATAATAGCTTCATAGCGACCAAACCTCGCGACCCAGACCGACTCGTACAACGCCAGCAACACCCTGCAATCCAGGGTGTCCTACACCGCGTTCGACAACGTGGGCAACACCAAGAATTATCAGGTGGCCGTCTACACCGGCACGCCCTACACCAACTACTACAGCTACACCTACGAAAAGCGCGATTCCTACAAGGAAAAGCTGATCGCCGGTGCAGGCGTCAGGTCTTGCAATATAGCATTTGCCGGTACTAGACTTCAGGCATGTCCCGTCCATTGCGATTGGAACTCTCCGGTGGTCTTTACCACGTCACCTCGCGTGGTGATCGACGCGAAGATATTTATCTGGACGACCTCGACCGCGAAACCTGGTTGGAGGTGCTGAGCCAAGTCTGCGAGCGTTATCACTGGGCGATCCACGCTTGGTGCCAGATGACCAATCATTACCACCTGGTCATCGAGACTCCGGAAGGCAATCTGTCCGCCGGCATGCGGCAACTCAACGGGGTGTATACCCAGAAGGTCAACAGCCGGCACCGGCGGGTCGGTCACGTCTTTCAGGGACGATTCAAGGGCATTTTGGTGGAACGAGACAGCTACCTGCTGGAGCTTGCCCGCTATGTCGTCCTGAATCCCGTGCGGGCGGGCATGGTCAGGCAGGTGCACAAGTGGAAGTGGAACTCGTACCACGCCATGCTCGGCACCGCTCCCTGTCCGGCGTGGCTGCAGACCGGATGGCTTCTTGGCCAGTTCGGCAGTGGTCGAATCCGTCAGATCGAACGCTACGTTCAATTCGTGCAGGAAGGGGTGCGTGGAGCGCCAATCTGGGACCAACTCAAAGGGCAGGTATTTCTGGGATCCGAAACCTTTGTCCAGTTGATGCAGCGAGAACTGGAAGCCGCCGCCAAGCACACCGATAAAGAAATTCCCCGGATGCAACGCCGCGCGCTGGCGAAATCACTTGACTACTACAAGAACGAGTTCGACGATACCAAAACCGGGATGGCCGCCGCCTATGCGACGGGGGATCACACTCTGCAGGCAATCGCCGATGCGTTCGGTGTTCACTATTCCACCGTCAGCCGGGCGGTCAATGGGAGATAAATGCTATATTGCAAGACCTGACACCTTCGCCAGAAAATGTTAGGACCTATACGCGAGGCGTATTGGGCCGGGGAAATACCTGCTAAGCAGCTACCAAACGAACTCGCACGCGTTGAAAGACAGGCTCGTAGGGAGTTGCTTGCTAGAGACCTCTTTTTGAATAAGAATGATCCGGCGCGAGCTCCAGATAAATATCGGTGATCCTAAAAATGATTTTCGTAATCACAGAAAAGGAAAATTACGATCACACGAATTTAAATCTCGGCGAATTTGTTGACGTTAGATTTAATGGGGGAAAAACTTTAAAAGGGAAGGTCCCCCCAACAGCGTTTAGGATAGATGACTTACGGCCTCCGTTCGATTACCTAGAATCCGGAGGCAAAATAGTAATATCGAGCAGACTCAAGGAGCTTTTTGATACTGCTGGGGTCGATGCAGAGTATTTTGAAGTGCAAATGGTCGACAAGAAAAATAGGCCTATCGGTACTCGTCACTTTCTAGTTAATCCGATGAACATCGTGGACTGTATAGACGAAGAGAATTCGATGATAAGGAGAAGTGGCCCCAATAACATCATAGAGTCAATTAGTAGTTTGGCTTTAAGGAAACCACAAACTACCTTTCCTCCGCTATTCTTACCAAAGGGATTTCAATTTATCGCATGTGTTAATGAACATCTGGCTAGCATTCTTAACACGCGAGATATAAGTAATCTGCGGGTGACGGGTCTTTTGAACTACAGTTTTCCATAAGGGCCCCGACATACCCTATTTGCGAATCCTGTGCAGGTGTCAGGTCTTGCAATATAGCATCGCAAGGTATGGTGGCTTCTTGGTCGGCAATTCTGGTTTCCTTCGAAGCGGAAAGAAGATTTTCTGAAATGACGTTCGAGTGAGAACTACTCCAAAGCCCGGTTACCGAAACTGATCCATATTATTGCTTCCCATGTTCTAGTCGGTCTTTCACAGGACCTCCGCAAGAATTGCCGGAAATCAGACGATGGATGTTTCCGAAAAGGACAAGGATTTCTTTTCCGCCAACGGCTATCTCGTGGTTCGAAATCTGCTCGAACCGGAGTTCACCAGCGAAATTCTGAAAGAAGCCAGGCAGATGATTCGCGGCGAACGCTGGCACCCCGACTGGAATCCCGCGGGAATGCGCGCGCTGCAGCACCTCGGCAACTTCTCGTGTCTCGTGAATGAGGCCCTGATGGCCCGCCCTGCCTCGAGCGCAGAGACGTCAAGTCTTGCAAAATGGCATCGCAAGGTGAGGCGGTTTCTTCTTCGGAAACTCTGGTGTCACTATTTCTTCCGAGGCGGCACGATCAGTTCGAGACTCGGAAAGTAAGTGGCGTAACGTCTGGTGTCCCGCGTTAGCAATGGCAGTCGCGCGACGGCCGCGTGCGCCCCAATAAAAAAGTCTGGCAACACTCCCGCTTTTGTTCCCCGTTTCCGGCGGTAATCGACAAACGCTTTCCCGGCAAGAAAGAATGCTTCCCGAGGGATCGTTTCCAGGCGGAACTCTCCCACCTTCAATGCGGATTCGAGGGCTTCGATGTTATCGAACGCAATGGAGAGTTCTGCGTAAATGACGGAATTGATACAAAGTGTGGTCTGCAGGCTTGCCCGTTCCAACTGTTGTTGCGACCAATCCGCCCACACGGGATCGTTCACGACGATGTCGAGAATCACGTTTGTATCAACGAGAATCAACGTCAATCCTTGCCACGTGTGAGCGCCATGATCTCTTCGGTGCGCATCTTCACCGTCGCCGCACCCCGCAGACGCGCGAATTGGCGCACCGGTTGTCGCGGTTTGCGTTTTCCATGGCGCAGCAATACGTCGCCGACGGGAGTCAGTTCAAATTCCACCGCGGACCCGGCTTTGATGCCGAGCATGTCCCGAACCTTTTTGGGAATGGTAACCTGACCTTTTGAAGTGACCGTTGTTGTCATCTGGAGTTTAGTAATACATGCACTGGTGAGGGTATTACTTTAGCACAATGCCTCACGCTGAGGTCTTGCGCATGCAGCACCTGCACGACCGGAGGGGGAGGCGCGACGACGTTTTTGTCGCGAATTGCAACCGTGAACCTGTCAGATGCTCTGAGTCGTTCGGACACGCTTGCTCAACTGCGCCAACCTCGCGCGCGCTCAACGGCGTTGGCGAAGCGTTGATGCAGTTCCTTCGACAAGGCATGCACCGGAGAGATGGTGTGCGCCGGTGCCGGCAGCGGCGGCAGTGTTTGCGCGTTGCAAATGCCGGCGCCCATCAGTGCCAGCCGGCAGATGCCCAGCCCGGTCAGGTCTGCGACGGCGGGAAGCCGCAAGGTGCGACCGAGCGCACGGGCCAGGA
>JBJXFN010000262.1:0-12171 GCA_046155535.1 Burkholderiales bacterium | reverse complement strand
CTGGATGTGATTGCCAATTCCACCACGCCGGGCGGCACCAGCCGTAACATCAAGCGCCTGAATCCTGTCAGCGGCGCCCTGGAAAATTTTGTCTGGGGCAATCTGACGGCGGCCGAGAAAGCCTTTTTTGAAGCGCCATGGATTGGCACGGGTGGTGCGGCATTGAGCCACTGGTCCACACTGACGGCCACGCAGCAGACGGCGGCCGCCGGCGCCAACCTGGTGCAATTTCTCCGCGGCGACGCCACCTACGAAAGCCAGGCTTCCGTGGCGCCCGCCAACCAGCTTTATCGCGACCGGCAGCACGTGCTGGGCGATGTGATCAACGGCGCGCCTGTCTATGTGAAAAAAGCGTCGGCCAGCTACACCGACGCCGGATATGCCGCGCCCGCCGGCTCCAATTTCAAGGAGTGCGTCAACACCGGCGGTGCCGGATGCGCTGGCATCTTCAGCGGACCCCGCGCTTCCACGGTGTTCATCGCCGCCAATGACGGCATGCTGCATGCGCTGAACGGCGACACCGGCGACGAACGTTGGGCCTACGTCCCCAACATTCTGATTCCGAAGCTGTACAAACTCGCGGACCGGGATTACGCCAACCGTCACCAGTTTTACACCGACGGATCGCCGACCGTGCGCGACATCTACGATGCGGCCGCCAGCAAATGGAAAACCATCCTGGTGGCCGGGCTCAACAGCGGCGGCCGCGGCTATTACGCTCTGGACGTCACCGACCCGGTGAATCCCATCGGCCTGTGGGAATTCAATGTCCGGGCCACGGCAAGTTGCCCGAGTTCGACGGTGCTCGGGACGGACAAGGACGATTGTGATCTTGGCCTGTCCTACGGCAATCCGGTCGTCACGAAATTGGCTGACGGCACCTGGGTGGTGGTGGTGACCTCGGGCTACAACAATGTCAGCCCGGGCGACGGCAAGGGATACGTCTATGTGCTCCATCCCATTACCGGCGTCGTACTCAAGAAGATACAGGCCGCCAATGCGGGTCAATTCCTGAATCCGGGTACCACCACCACACCGCTTGGCCTGGCCAAGATCAACAACTGGGTGGATGACGCCAACGTCAACAATACGACGCTCCGGGTTTACGGCGCCGACCTGTATGGTTATCTGTGGCGCTTCAATCTGGACAACAGTACCGTCTACGCGATAGCTCGCCTGGTAGATCCGGTGGGCGTGGCGCAACCGGTGACCACTCGGCCGGAGCTGGGCGAAGTCAATGGTGCCGCCATGGTCTATGTGGGCACCGGCCGGTTGCTTGGTGTAAGCGACCTGCCGTCCACGCAGGTGCAAAGCTTCTATGGCATCAAGGACGCCACCAACGGTATCGCGCCCGCCTCGCTCATTAACGTGCGCGGCAGCACCATCGTCGCCCAGACCTTCACCGATTCCGGGAACACCCGTACTACCACCAACAACGCGGTCGATCTCACCGTGAAGAATGGCTGGCGGGTGGATTTTCCGAACACGGGCGAACGGGTGAACGTCGATCCGATCCTGCAATTGGGAACGTTGATTTTCGGGTCCAACATTCCAGCTGCCAGCGCCTGCACTTTCGGCGGCAGCGGATGGTTGAACTTCCTGGACTACAAGACGGGAGGATACGTCGCGACGGCGGGCAACACGACCGCCGGCACGAAGATCGGCAATGCGCTGGTGGTCGGGATCGCAGTGGTGCGCCTGCCCGGCGACAAGACGGTTGCCATCGTAACCACCTCGGACAACAAGTATCCGAACCTGGCGCCGCCCTTCGCAACGCCGTCCCTGACCGGCAAACGCAGTACTTATCGGGAATTGCCCTGACAGTTGGAATAGCAGGGAACGCCAACCGGCCCGCTCGCGCGGGCCGGTTTTTTTCAGGACACCAATGCCTTCGGCAGCGGAAACGTCACCCGCTCGGTGATCCCGTCGAGTTCGCGCACGGCGTTGGCGCCCAGAGATTCCAGGCGCGAGATGACGGCCCTGACCAGCACTTCCGGCGCCGAGGCGCCGGCGGTCACACCGACCACGGCCTTGCCCTTGACCCAGTCGGGATTCAGATCCGCGGCATCGTCCAGCATATAAGACGCCACCCCCAGGTTCGCCGCGACTTCGCGCAGGCGATTGGAGTTTGAACTGTTCGGCGAGCCGACCACGATCACGACGTCGCATTGCGCCGCAAGGGATTTCACCGCGTCCTGGCGATTCTGGGTGGCATAACAGATGTCGTCTTTTTTCGGCCCCTTGATACCCGGAAACCGCCTGCGCAGCGCTTCGGTGATCGCCCGCGCATCGTCCACCGAAAGCGTGGTCTGGGTCACAAAGGCCAGGTTGCCGGCATCGGCCACTTGCAGCGTCTCGACGTCCCGCACCGATTCGACCAGATACATGCCTTTTTTCACCTGGCCCATCGTGCCTTCTACTTCCGGGTGGCCCTTGTGGCCGACCATGACAATCTCACAACCCTGCTCGCGCATGCGCGCCACTTCGGAATGCACTTTGGTCACCAAAGGGCAAGTGGCGTCGAAGACCCGCAGTCCGCGCTGATCCGCTTCCTTTCGCACGGCGAGGGACACCCCGTGGGCACTGAACACCACGGTGGCACCAGCCGGCACTTCGGAGAGCTCCTCGACGAATTTCGCTCCCTTGGCGCGCAGGTCCTCCACGACATATTTGTTGTGCACAACTTCATGGCGGACGTAGATCGGCGCGCCATGCAGGTCCAGCGCGCGTTCCACGATCTCGATGGCGCGATCAACACCGGCACAAAAACCGCGCGGATTGGCAAGAATGACGTTCATGATGACTTGGGGAAATTTGGCCGTCGATTATACGCCGCAGTGTCCGCGCGGCCCTTCTCGCTCCGACGCGTCACGTGTTTGCCGTCTTGCGCCGGAAGCTATCCGCGATCAGCAGAACGGCGCCAACCGAAATGCAGGAATCGGCAACATTAAAGGCCGGCCAGGGATCGAACAAGGATGGTCCGCCCGGCCAGCGGAACACCAGAAAATCCACCACAGCGCCGTGCACCAGCCGGTCGATCAGATTCCCCACCGCCCCGCCCAGCACCAGGGCCAGCGCGAAGCATAAAAACCGGTCGCGCCGATGTTTCACCAGAAGATAGCTAATAAACACCGACGCCAGCAGCGCGATCACGACAAAAAACCAGCGTTGCCATCCGGATGCCGACGCGAGAAAACTGAAGGCCGCCCCGGGATTCCAGGCCAGAACCAGACTGAATACCGGTGGCAAAACGTCAATCGGCGGGCCGTCGCCGAGCGAGCCAAGAATCACAAACTTGCTCAGTTGATCCAGACCCACAATAGCCACACTCAGGCCAAACCATGGCCACGCGTCACGCATGGGTGCGCAACTCCCCGGCGCCGAACAGATTCGATGTACAGCGCCCGCAAAGGCCGGGGTGAGTGGCATCCCGCCCCACATCAGCGCGGTAGTGCCAGCAGCGCTCACACTTCGAATGCGGACTGGGTTTGACCACCACCGCCTGTGCACTGCCGGATGAGACCACCGCTTGCGACGTGATCAGGACAAAACGCAGATCGTCGCCCAGCGTTTCGAGTGCCCGCAACCGTTCTTCTTCCGCGCGCACCTCCACCTCGGCCTGCAGGGACGAGCCGATTTTCCCCGCTTTGCGCACGCTTTCCAGTTCCTTCTGCACATCGGCACGAACTTCCCGAATAACACCCCAGCGTCCGGTCAGATCGCCACCACTGTCGGGAAAATCGTACCAGGTGTGCAACAACACGCTGTCCTGTTCCTTGCGCGACAAGATCGGCCAGGCCTCGTCCGCGGTGAAGGACAGGATGGGCGCCATCCAGCGCAACAAGGCCTGGGCAATATGGTACAGCGCAGTCTGGGCGGCGCGGCGCGGTCGGGAAGTCTTGCCAGTCGTATACAACCGGTCCTTGAGAATATCGAGATAAAACCCGCCCAGATCCTCGGAACAGAAGGCCTGCAACTTCTGCACCGCCAGGTGGAATTCATAGCGCTCGTAGTCGGCGAGTATTTGTTTTTGCACACCCTGCGTCATTTGCAGGGCATAGCGATCGATCTCCAGCCAGTCGGCCACTGGCAGCGCGTCGGTTTCCCAAAGAAAATCATCCAGATTCGCCAGCAGGAATCGCAAGGTGTTGCGGATTCTGCGGTAGGACTCCACCACCCGTTTGAGGATTTCGTCGGAGATCGACAGCTCGCCGGAATAATCGGTCGCGGCCACCCACAATCGCAGGATGTCGGCGCCGAGACTGTCCATGACTTTTTGCGGGGCGATGACATTGCCAACGGACTTCGACATCTTGCGACCATTGCCATCCACCACAAATCCATGTGTCAGCAGGCCCTTGTAGGGTGCACGGCCATGGATCGCGCAACCCACCAGCAGCGAGGACTGGAACCAGCCACGGTGCTGGTCCGAGCCTTCCAGATACAGATCGGCAGGATTCGCGAGCTCGGGACGGCGGGCGAGTACCGACGCGTGGGTGGAGCCGGAATCGAACCACACATCCAGCGTGTCGGGCACCTTGCGGTAAGTCTGTGCGTCCGCTCCCAGCAATTCCGCGGCATCCAGCGAAAACCAGGCTTCGATGCCCTGTTTTTCCACACGCTGGGCCACTTGTTCCAGAAGGCGATCCGTGTCGGGATGCAACTCGCCGCTTTCCCCATGCACAAAAAAGGGCATGGGCGAACCCCAGTTGCGCTGTCGCGACACACACCAGTCGGGACGATTGACAATCATTGCCTCCAATCGCGCGCGTCCCCACGAAGGATAAAACGCCGTCGCCGCCACCGCCGCCCTGGCGATCGCGCGCAGCGACTTCTCCGGGCCCTCGTCCATGCCGACAAACCATTGGCGCGTGGCGCGAAAAATGATCGGACTCTTGTGGCGCCAGCACACCGGATAGCTGTGGCGAATCGAGGAAAGCCGAACCAGGCGGTCGCGGTCCTTTAGTGCCTGAATGACAACCTCATTGCCTTTCCAGACCGATAAACCACCCACCAGCGGCGTCTTCGGGAAGAACCGCCCGTCGTCATCGACCGGATTGTCCACCGGCAAACCGTAACGCGACCCTGCCGCAAAGTCTTCGACGCCGTGCGCAGGCGCGGTGTGCACCAACCCTGTACCGGAGTCCAGCGTGACGTGTTCCCCCAACACGACCGGCACCACGCGATCATAGAACGGATGCTGCAGTTGCAGCCCCTCGATATCCGCGCCCTTGAATTCGGCGACGATGGGGGCAGCCTGGATTTCATACGCATCCAGGCATTTTTGCGCCAATTCCCTGGCAAGAATGAACAAGCGATCATGGTGACGCACGAGGACATAATCCAGGTCCGGATGCACCGCCACCGCCTGGTTAGCTGGCAACGTCCACGGGGTTGTGGTCCAGATGACCGCGAACACCGGTTCGTAGATGTGGGTGAAGCGAAGTGCACTGGCGAGCGGTTTGTTGTCGATGACCTGGAACGCCACATCGATGGCGGGTGAATCCCGCTCTTCGTATTCCACTTCCGCTTCGGCAAGCGCGGAACGGCAATCCAGGCACCAGTGCACCGGCTTCAACCCTTGATAGAGGTAGCCGTTGCCCCGCAAGCGACCGAGCGCGCGCAGCGTATCGGCCTCGGTGCGGAAGTCCATGGTCAGGTAAGGACGCTCCCAGTCGCCCAACACGCCAAGTCGGATGAAGTCTTTTTTCTGGCGCTCGATCTGCTCGGCCGCGAAGGCCCGGCACAATCTGCGAAACTCGGCCGCCGCAATATGCTTGCCGTGATTCTTCTCCACCTGATGTTCGATCGGCAGGCCGTGGCAGTCCCATCCCGGCACGTAGGGCGCATCAAAACCGGCCAGGGTCTTCGACTTCACCACGATGTCCTTGAGAATCTTGTTCACAGCGTGGCCGATATGGATGTCGCCGTTCGCATAAGGCGGACCGTCGTGCAGAACGAACTTCGGGCGACCGGCCGACACCTGGCGGATGCGCTCGTAGAGTTTTCCCTGTTGCCAGCTCTCGACCCAGCCGGGTTCGCGCCTGGCAAGATCGCCGCGCATCGGGAAGTCGGTATCGGGGAGATTCAGCGTGTTCTTGTAGTCAGCCATCCATCGTTTTCCTTTGCGCCTAGGCGCGGTACAGATACTGCCTTGCTGCCAGTGCATCACCTTCCATCTGCCGCACCAAGGCATCGATGCTGGCGAATTTCTGTTCGTCGCGCAATTTCGCCAGGAAGCGCACGTCGATGCGTTTTCCATAGACATCGCGGTCGTAATCGAACAGATGCACTTCCAGCGTTGATTTGCCGTGATCAGTAATCGTAGGCCGCACGCCAAGGCTGGCAACGCCCCCCAGCGGCAATTCGCCCAGGCCGCCGACCTCCACCACGAAAATTCCCGACAGTGCCGACCGAAGCCTTTTCAGGTTTACGTTGGCGGTGGGATAACCCAGTTTCGTTCCGAGTTTTTCACCATGCACCACCCGGCCGGAGATGGCGTAACACCGGCCGAGTAACCGGTCCGCCACCGCCAGTTCGCCTTTCGCCAGGGCGCTGCGAATCGCGGTGCTGGACACCCGCATGCCATCCACCACCACACTCGCCATGGATTCGACATCGAAGCCCATCCGCGGCGCGGCCTGCTGGAGAAGGTCGAAACTTCCCGCGCGCCTGGCGCCGAACCGGTAATCATCCCCCACCAACAACCAGCATGTGTGCAAGGCATCGCGGAGAATCCGGGAGATGAATTCGTCGGCTTCCCGTTGCGCAAAACGATAATCGAACCGGCACACATATACCCGGTCCACGGCACAGTCGCGCAGAAATTCCAGTTTTTCCCGCAGGCTGGTCAGCCGGGGCGGCGCCTGATCCGGCGCGAAAAACTCCTGCGGCTGGGGCTCGAATATCATCACTGCCGCGGGCAACCCGCGTCCGCGGGCGACTTTCGACAGACGCGCCATCATGGCGCGGTGCCCGAGGTGAAACCCGTCGAAATTGCCAATCGTCAGCGCAATGGGCCCGTCCGCCCGCGCCGGGATACCGCGGAAAACTCGCATCGACCGCCCGAAAAAGCCCAGATTCTAGCGGCTTTCCGACGCGGCCAGCACGCTATCGCGCCGTACGTCACGGAAAGGCGGACAAATGCCGGGCAAGCGCCCAGTCGGCAATAGCGTCGGTCAGCGCCTGCGAATCGCCGATGGCTTCGGTCACCTCGATGCGCATCTTCGCATGGTTCTGGCGAATCTTTTCCAGCAGGCGCGGCAGATCCTGCTTGAGATGGCCGCCTTGCGCGAGAAACAAGGGAACCAGGGTGATGCCACGGTGGCCCGCCGCCGCCATCTTCGCGACGGCCTCGGCGAGACTGGGCCGCATGGTCTCGAGAAATGCGAGCTCGACGGTCAGATCGGGACGGGCCTGGCGGATACGGGAAACCATGCGCAGGAATGGCTGCGCCCATTCCGGATCGCGGGCGCCATGGGCAAACAGGAGGATCGCGGAGTGTTCGGCTCGGGGCATGGGGCCGGCATGATAACCGGGTTCGGTACCGGTGATACGATTACCCGTTCGCCACTGCGATCGTATCCAGTTCGGCGGGAGGCTGGCGAACTCCCGAAACAAGCTGGCCCAACCGTTCGCGGTATACCTCTCCGATCATCAGCAGCGTCGGACCGGACATTGCCAGATCGGCAGTCTGCAATCCACGCAGCGTGGTGCCGTAATGTTTTGCTCCTGGAAGCGAAGCATCTTCCACGATCACCACGGGTGTCGATGCCGGCATGCCGCGTTCTTCCAGTGTCCGGGCAATGCCGGCCGCCTGCCCTGCGGCCATGTACAACACGGCGGTATCGGCCGCACTCACGCCATGCGCCCAATCGGTCTGCTCCTCGGCCTCACCGATCCGAGGCGTGGCAAAGCTTACGCTGCGGCTAACACCCCGGCGCGTGAGAGACACCCCGAGTTCCGCGCTGGCGGCCAACGCGGCGGTGATACCGGGTACCACTTCAAAGGTAATGTCGGCCGCCTGCAGCGCTGCGATCTCTTCCTGGGCACGGCCGAACAACATCGGGTCTCCTCCTTTGAGGCGGACCACGCAGGCATGGCGCCGAGCCGCATCGATCAGCTGTTTATTGATGAAACGCTGCGCGGTGGCACGTGCGCCGCACCGCTTGCCGACCGCCACCAGTTGTGCCTTTTTGGCCATCGCCAACGTGCCGGGATGCACCAGCGCATCGTGGAATACGACGTCCGCCCGGCACAACAAGTCCGCCGCTCGCAATGTGAGCAGATCGGGTGCGCCCGGTCCCGCGCCAACCAGATAGACCTTGCCCAACATCAGTGGCATGCCTCGATCAGCCCGGCTGCCACGGTGTTGTTGCTGGCCTCGTCGATCACGATGAAACTCCCGGCCGCGCGATTGTCCCGGTACGTTTCGACGGCCAGCGGCTGCGAGGTTTTCAGTGAGACCCGGCCAATGTCGTTCAGGCTGAGCGTGTCGACGATTTCTTTTTCCAGAGTATTGACGTTGATGCGGTACTGCGGCGCATCGATGATCGCCTTGACCGTACTCGCCCCGTGTTTGATCAGGTAATGCCGGCTGCGGCGGAACGGTTCTTCAGAAAGCCAGCACAGCGTCGCCGGGAATTCGCGCGCCGCCGTTGCCGGCGCATCTGCCGCCACCAGGACATCTCCCCGCGAAATGTCGAGCTGATCTTCCAGAATGACCGTCACCGACTGTGGCGCCGCGGCACGCAATCGTGGCCCCTCGAAAGTACGGACCTCGCGCACCCGGGAGCGTTGTCCGGATGGCAGCAACAGCACCTCGTCCCCGGCGGCCACACTTCCCGACTCGATGCGGCCTGCGTAGCCGCGCAATCCCGCCAATCCGCTATCGCCCGGACGCGCCACCCATTGCACGGGGAAATAAAATTTAGCGTGCGCGGCGGAACGTGCAAGCTCCGCCGATTCCAGGATCTCCAGCAGCGTCTGCCCGCGATACCACTGAAGATTTTCACCGCGGTCCACCACCATGTCGCCTTCCAGGGCAGACATTGGCAAGGTGTCCACCCGGTAAAAGCCCAGGCCATCCACAAACTGCGAAAAAGCACGGCGGATTTCGTCAAATGCATGCTGGGAGTAGTCCATCAGATCCATTTTGTTCACCGCCAGCACGAGATGGGGAATCCGCAGCAGGCTGGCGATGAAGGCATGGCGGCGGGACTGGGTGAGCAGGCCCTTGCGCGCGTCGACCAGCACAATGGCCAGGTCCGCGGTGGAGGCACCGGTCACCATGTTGCGCGTGTATTGCTCGTGCCCCGGCGTGTCAGCGATGATGAACTTGCGCGATGGCGTGGCGAAGTAACGATAGGCCACATCAATGGTGATGCCCTGTTCGCGCTCGGCTAGCAGCCCGTCGGTCAGCAAGGAAAGATCAATGCCGGTCTGGCCGCGACGACGCGAAGATTGTTCAATGGACGTAAGCTGGTCCTCAAAAATCGCCTTGGAGTCAAACAGCAAGCGCCCGATCAGCGTGCTCTTGCCGTCGTCGACGCTGCCGCACGACGAAAAGCGCAGCAGTTCCGCGCCCGTTTGCATCGCCGTCATCGACGGCGGCGTGAAGGAAGACGACATCAGAAGTAGCCCTCTTTCTTGCGGTCTTCCATCGCCGCTTCGGTCGCGCGATCGTCGGCGCGCGTCGCGCCGCGTTCCGTGACTCGCGACGCGGCGACTTCGCGAATGACGTCCTCGATCGTCGAAGCGTGCGAGCGCACGGCACCGGTGCAAGTCATGTCGCCGACGGTTCGGAAGCGCACGACTTCCTCGAACGGCTTCTCCGACGGCAAGCGCTCGACGACCTCCGACGCGGCGTACAGCATCCCGTCGCGCGCGAACACCGAGCGCTTGTGCGCGTAGTAGATCGACGGCAGCTCGAGCTTCTCGCGGCGGATGTACTCCCACACGTCAAGCTCGGTCCAATTCGAGATCGGGAACACGCGGAAGTGTTCACCTTGCTTCAGTCGCGTGTTGTAGAGGCTCCACAGTTCAGGTCTTTGGTTCTTCGGATCCCACTGACCGAACTCGTCGCGGTGGCTGAAGATCCGCTCCTTCGCGCGTGCGCGCTCTTCGTCGCGGCGCGCGCCGCCGATGCAGGCATCGAAGCGCTGCTCTTCGATCGCATCGAGCAACGCCGTCGTCTGCAAGCGATTGCGCGAGGCGCGCGGGCCCTTCGGATCGACGACTCGGCCTTTGCGAATCGACTCCTCGACGCTGGCGACGACGAGCCTCTCTCCGAGTTCCTTCACGCGTCGATCGCGGTACTCGATGACCTCGGGGAAGTTGTGCCCCGTGTCGACGTGCATCACCGGAAACGGAAAGCGCGCCGGACGGAAGGCCTTCTCGGCGAGGCGCAGGAGCACGATCGAATCCTTGCCGCCGGAGAACAGGAGGCAGGGCCGTTCGCGCTCCGCCGCCATCTCGCGCAGGATGTGGACGGCTTCGTGCTCGAGCGCCGTCAAATGGTCGAGCTGATAGATGGACATCGAACACGCGACGATGCCCGGAGCGACGCGCGCTGGCAAGAGGGACGCGCCGCGTTCGAGCGGATTCAGCGCCCCGCAATCGGCGCGAGACGTTCCGCGAGCCAGCGCGCGAGTTCGCTCTGCTGATACGCGTGCGTCCAAGCGTCGTGCCCAATTCCCGGAAGTCGCTCGTAACGAACGCTCGCGCCGCGCGAAAGCAGCGACTTCACCACGACATCGCTGAACTCGACCGGCACCAGCGTGTCGGCGTCGCCGTGGAAGGCGAAGACGGGCTTCTTCGCGAGCACGTTCGCGATTTCGTGCGCCGCGTTCGTCGCCGCTTCGATCGTCCAATCGCGCTCGCGCTCGAATTCCTTCCAACCGCGCGCGGGCGCTGCTGGATAGCCGCAAATCGGCGCGAGAGCCGCGAATCGCTGCGGATGCCGACGCGCGATCTCCCATGTCCCGTGTCCGCCTTGAGACAGGCCGGTCAGAGCGACGCGCGCGGGATCGACATCGTGGCGCGCGATCGCGTGGTCGAGCATCGCGAGCACGGCCGCTTCGTGTTGCCCCCACTCGTCTTCGCGCGTTGGCTTCTGCGGGAAAACGACGACGAAGGGCCAGGCCTCCGGCGCGCGCACGATCGCCGGCGCGAGTCCGACGGCGAGTTGCAACGAGCCCTCGACGCCCGACTCGCCCATGCCGTGCAGAAAAACGAGGGCCGAGCGCTTCGTGGCCGAGTTGCTCGCGCGCGGAACGTACGTCGCGTACTGGTAGTCGCGCTCGCCGACGCGCAGCGTGTCGAACAAGAATCCTCTCGCGCTCGCGGCGTGCATGTTTTGGCTCGGCTTCAAGTGCCGCGCGGCGAGACGGTACGCGAAGAGTTCGCGACCGCGCTCATCGCGGAAAGTCGCTCGCAGCGCGCTGTCGTCGCCTTTCGTGTCCGCCTCGACGACGAGATACGTCTGCTCGGCGCCGATGTCCCACACAAGGCCTGGGTGCGGCGCGTCGGCCGCCGCGATCACCGCTTGCGCGAGAGGCGACGTGATCAACTCGCTGATCTCGTAGCCAGCCAGCTCGCGCGTTTCGTGGCGCACGACGCGGCTGCGATGGATGTCGCCCCCGACGAGCACCACGCCGCCGACGCGCTTCTCGCCGATGAACCGGAACAGGTGTTCGCGCTCAGCGGGATAGGCACCCCAAAAATCGGTTTTCGCCGGACGCACCGCGTCGTTCCAGATCATGCCGCACGCCAGCAGTTTGAACGGCGCGGTCGAAGCGACGAGCGAGCGTTCGAGCCAGGCCCACTGCTGTTCGCCGAGCAACGTCATCTGCGACGGGGCGAATTTCGACGCCTCGCAACGCGAAAACCAGCGCGTATCGAGCAGGAACACCTCGATCGGGCCCTGGCGGAAGCTCGTGTAAATGCCTTGGTCGTTCTCGCCGTGCGTCTGTTTGGGATGAAAGCGCACGAAGGCGGCGCGCGAGTTCCCCTTGCCTTCGATCGTGCCGTCGCGATCGTTCGTGCCGAAGTCGTGGTCGTCCCATGTGGCGTAGAGCGGCGCCGCGGCGACGAGCTCCTTTACCGCCGGATGCGCGAAGAACTCGCTGTAGCGCGCGATCTGCACTTCCAAGTTCGTCGAGTCGATGTAGG
>JBJXFN010000261.1:0-3189 GCA_046155535.1 Burkholderiales bacterium | reverse complement strand
AGATCAACAGGCCAAACGCGATGATGATGGTATTCATCGACAGATTGGCCTTGATCATCACGGCGTAGATGCCGAGCATGACCAGGATGGAAAGGTTCTCGTTGAAATTCTGCACGGCGATGGAGTGGCCGGCACCCATCAAGAGGTGCCCGCGATGTTGCAAAAGGGCGTTCATTGGCACCACGAAAAACCCGCCCATCATCCCCACCAGCATCAGCAAGCCGACCGCAATGCGCCAGTCGGTCACCAGAACCATGGCAATTACCACCAGTCCCATGGCAATGCCAACAGGCAAGACGCGCACCGAGCGATTCAGGCGAACGTAACGTGCGGCCAACATGGCGCCGATGGCAATGCCAAGTGCCACCACCGCGGTGAGCTGGGTGGCCTTTTCGAGATTGAATTTCAGCGCAAGGGAAGCCCACGACAGGACGATCAGGCGCAAGGTGGCGCCGGCGCCCCAGAATATTGTGGTCACGGCCAGCGACACATGGCCAAGCGGATCGCGCCACAGCAATCGCAAGCTGCTCCAGAAATCCTGCAGGATGAACAGCGGATTGCGGCGCGGCGGTTTGTGGTCGATGCCGACCGGGGGGATATAAAGGTTGATCAGCGCGGCAAGAAGATACAGCGACAGAATGCAAAGAATGGCCAGTTCGGGTGGCGTGTCGATCCAGGTTTCAAAGCCGGGCATGCCTGCGTGGGCGAACACGAAATTGGCAAGGCGGGGACTCAACAGCAGTCCGCCAAAGATGGCTCCCAAAATGATGGCCGCGACGGTCAGGCCTTCCATCCAGCCGTTGGCCAGAACCAGGCGTTGGTGCGGAAGAAGCTCGGTGAGAATGCCGTATTTGGCGGGCGAATACATGGCGGCGCCCACACCGACGATCCCATAGGCGAACAAGGGGTGCATGCCGAGCAACATGGCCACGCAGCCCAGGACCTTGACCGCGTTGGCCACAAACATCACGCGTCCTTTGGGAAAGGCGTCGGCGAAGGAGCCCACGAATGGGGCCAGCACGATGTAGGCGAACACGAAGAATTGCTGCAATACCGGCGTCTGCCAAGCCTGCGCATGCAACGCGGCCAGCAATGCGATGGCGGCGAACAACAGCGCATTGTCTGCCAGCGCGGAAAAAAACTGCGCGGCCAGAATAATGTAAAACCCGCGACTCATCGTATCGGCGTGAACATGAGACTGTTATGAGACCCCGGCGAATGAGAAAGGGATGCGCCGGCGACGGGGCGCTTTATACCATAGTTGCCGCGCAGGCTTGACGAACAATGTTCGGGCCTTTGGTCGCGCGAACGCATAAAATATCCGGGCTGTTCACTTTACCTTGGATGTGCCGTGTGCACGCGCAATGCTGGATCGCCAGCCGCGCAATAAGGCGTCGTCAATCGATACCCGGAAAATGAGTCGTCCGCTCCAGGCCAGCATCAATCTGGCGGCCATGCACAAGAATTTGTCGGTCGCGCGTCGCCTCGCCGGCAGGTCCCGGGTGATCGCCGTGATCAAGGCCAATGCATATGGTCATGGTGTTGTTCGGGCGGCTGGAGCGCTGGGTGCCGCGGACGCTTTTGCGCTTCTCGAGATTCACGATGCGGTTCGCCTGCGGGAAGCGGGTTTTCGTCAAAAGATCCTGCTGCTGGAAGGAGTTTTCTCCGCCAGGGAATTGCCGGTCGTCCTGCGCCACAATTTCACGCTGATGGTGCATGCGGAGGAGCAGTTGCGCTGGTTGGCCGAACTGCCTCCAGGCGCCAGTCTGGACGTATTTCTGAAATTCAATACGGGAATGAACCGCCTCGGATTCGACTGCCGTGAGGCCGGAAAACTCATTTCCCGCGTGCAGGCATTGCCCTGCGTGCGGGAGCTTGTCTTGGTCAGCCATTTCGCCGATGCCGAAGGCAGCGGGGGCATCGGTGCCCAGATGGAAAACTTCGAGCGTCACGTCGCGCGCGATGGGTTGCCGCGTTCGCTGGCCAATTCGGCCGCCTTGCTGCGATTTCCGCACGCTCATGCCGATTGGGTGCGGCCCGGCATCATGCTTTACGGCGCCAGCCCGTTGCCGGATGGCACTGCGAAGGACATCGGGCTTGACCCGGCGATGACCCTTTCAAGCCGGCTGATTGCGATTCAGAACATTCGCCGCGGCGATACGGTGGGCTATGGAGGGGTATTTCGAGCGCCGCGCGACATGCGTATCGGCGTGGTGGCTTGCGGATACGCCGACGGTTATCCTCGCCACGCGACCAATGGGGTCCCGGTGCTGGTCGAGGGGATCCGGGTGTTGATCGCCGGACGCGTTTCCATGGACATGTTGTGCGTGGATTTGACGCCGGTGCCGCATGCCGACATCGGCAGCGCGGTGGTGTTGTGGGGGGAAGGGCTGCCGGTGGAAGAAGTGGCGGCGGCGGCTGGAACCGTGAGCTATGAATTGTTGTGCGCGTTGGCGCCGCGTGTGCCCACGATTGAAATCGGGCGGGCGTAGGTGGCCAAGCCAAAGTCGCTTTATGTCTGTACCGAGTGCGGGGGCCAGACACTGAAATGGCAGGGGCAGTGTCCGCATTGCAACGCCTGGAACACGCTGGTTGAAACCGTCGCCGAGAAGTCTGTCCCGCGCTACCAGGGCGTGGCGCAAACCAGCCGACTCCAGAAAATGAGCCAAGTCGATGCCCGCGAAGAACCGCGGCGGCAAACCGGCATTGACGAACTGGACCGCGTCCTGGGCGGCTGGCTGGTGCGGGGTGCCGTGGTCCTCCTCGGCGGCGATCCCGGCATCGGGAAATCGACATTGCTCCTGCAGGCGCTGTCCGTCATGAGCGGAAATTGCCGCGCGGTGTATGTCAGCGGCGAGGAATCTGCGCAGCAGATCGCGTTGCGCGCCCGCCGGCTGGGTGCCGAAGCCTCCGCACTGGATTTTCTGGCCGAGATCCAGCTGGAAAAAATCCTGTCGGTGCTGTCGGCGCAGATTCCCGACGTGGCGGTGATTGATTCGATCCAGACCGTCTACGCCGAGGCATTGCAGTCCGCTCCCGGCAGTGTGGCGCAGGTTCGCGAGTGCGCCGCGCAATTGACCCGGTTTGCCAAGAACTCGGGCACCGCACTGATTCTGGTGGGACACGTGACGAAGGAAGGCGCGCTGGCCGGTCCCCGCGTGCTGGAACACATGGTCGATGCCGTGCTGT
>JBJXFN010000260.1:0-4877 GCA_046155535.1 Burkholderiales bacterium | reverse complement strand
TTCCTCCGTGTCCTCCGCGTCCTCCGTGGTGACGGATTTTTTGTGGCTTGACGGAATGGAATCCCGGCATGCGCGACTCGTGTTAGAGTTCCCGGCGATACAGCGAGATCACCCCCCGGCCCATGGAAGCGGAAAATATTGTAGAGGTCAGCGAGCTGCGCTTCGGATACGCGGACCGCGATTTGCTCAAAGGCATCAGCCTGACGATTCCGCGCGGCCAAGTGGTCGGCATCATGGGCTCGAGCGGTTGTGGAAAATCCACGCTGCTGCGCTTGATCGGCGGACAACTTGTGCCGGGCGGCGGCACCGTCAAGGTCAACGGACAGGTCGTGCATGAGCTGAGCCGAAATGCCCTGTATCAACTGCGGCGCAAGATGGGGATGCAGTTCCAGATGGGAGGGCTTTTCACCGACTTGTCGGTGTTCGAAAACATCGCCTTCCAGATGCGGGAGCACACCGATCTTCCGGAAAGCATGATCCGGGATCTGGTGCTCATGAAACTGGCCGCGGTGGGCTTGCGTGGCGCGGCACAATTGATGCCGTCCGAACTCTCCGGGGGCATGGCAAGACGTGTCGGGCTTGCGCGCGCCATTGCACTCGACCCGATGCTCATCATGTATGACGAGCCTTTTTCCGGACTCGATCCGATTTCCTGTAACGTCATTGGCAACCTGATCCGCCGGCTGAACGACGCGCTGGGCGCAACGTCCATTGTGGTGTCGTACGACGCAGAGGAAGCGTTGAAGGTCATCGATTATCTGTATCTGATTTCGGACGGCGTCGTGGGCGCCGCCGGTCCCACCGCGCAAATGCGTGCTTCGCAGGACCCGTTTGTACGCCAGTTCCTCGATGGCGCACCGGACGGGCCAGTGCCTTTCCACTATCCGCACGATCCTTACCAGAGCGACCTCGGCCTGCGTTCTTCGGTCTGAAAGAATCTTCGGCGGCCAGTGACCACGGGGGCCGACAGGTCCACTCTGTAGTTCCAGCATAATTTAGGATAGATTGTCAGCCCGGCATACTCCTGCCGAGTGACAAAAAATATTCCACGAAATCAACAACGATGGCGCAGTTCTCGACACAGCGACAGACCGACGGCCAGGTGGAACTCATCCGCCTGCCGCCCCATTCGGTCGAGGCGGAACAGTCCGTGCTGGGCGGACTTTTGCTCGACAACACTGCCTGGGAAAAAATCGCGGACCTGATCAGCGAATCGGATTTTTACCGGGCCGATCACAGGCTGATTTACCGGCATATCTCCAAACTTATCGGCCAGTCTCGACCGGCGGACGTGATCACCGTCTCGGAGAGCCTGCAGAGCACCAAGGAACTGGAGAGTGTTGGCGGGCTTGCCTATCTGGGCGCGCTGTCACAGAACACACCGACGGCCGCCAACATCCGACGTTATGGGGAGATCGTGCGCGAACGCGCAGTGATGCGCAAATTGGCCGAAGTCGGCACCGAGATTGCCGATGGCGCCTACAACCCCATGGGTCGCGAAGCCGGCCAACTGCTGGACGAAGCGGAGTCCAGGGTGTTTGCAATTTCCGAAGAGGGCTCACGCGGCCGCCAGGGGTTCGTCGCCGTGCAGCCACTCCTGACCCAGGTGGTGGAGCGCATCGATCTGCTCTACAACCGGGACAATCCTTCCGATGTCACCGGCGTGCCGACGGGATTCACCGACCTGGATCGCATGACCTCCGGCCTGCAACCGGGCGACCTCGTGATTGTGGCCGGACGTCCCAGCATGGGGAAAACCTCTCTGGCCCTGAACATGGCCGAGCATGTTGCCCTGGATGCCGGTCTGCCGGTGGGCGTATTTTCCATGGAAATGTCAGGCACCCAATTGGTCATGAGAATGCTCGGCAGTGTGGGCAAACTGGATCAGCACAAGTTGCGTACCGGCCGGCTGGCGGACGAGGACTGGCGGCGGCTGACCGATGCGGTGGGTCGGCTTAACGATGCGCCGATTCACATCGACGAAACCGCGGCGCTCAATGCGCTGGAATTGCGCGCGCGGGCGAGAAGGCTGCATCGGCAATATGGAAAACTGGGCCTGATCGTGGTGGATTATCTTCAGTTGATGTCCGCCAGCTCGCAGGGGGAGAATCGCGCCACGGAAATTTCCGAGATTTCGCGATCGCTCAAGGCGCTGGCCAAGGAGTTGAATGTACCGGTGGTCGCATTGTCCCAGTTGAACCGCAGCCTCGAACAGCGACCCAGCAAGCGACCGGTGATGTCCGACCTGCGGGAATCGGGCGCCATCGAACAGGACGCGGACGTGATTCTGTTCATTTACCGCGACGAAGTTTACAACCCGGACTCTCCCGACAAGGGCAAAGCCGAAGTCATCATCGGCAAGCAGCGCAATGGTCCCATTGGCACCGTGACCCTCGTGTTCCAGGGGGAGTACACACGCTTCGCCAACTTTGCCGACCCCGGCCGTTTCTGAACGCCGCCCGACGGGCGGTTGTCAGGCCGGAGGGCTCTCGTTTGGAAAGTTCCTCTTGAAATCGCGCACGGCCGCTTCCAGATCGCGGTCCATTTTCTGGTGTCGATAGACCCCCATCAGTTTGATCCAGGATTCGCGGTCTTTCGGGTCTTTCTGGACCTGAAACTGGAGCAGCGTAATGGCGTTCTGGAATCGCCCGAGCGCGATGAAACGGTCCACATCTGTGAACATCGACCGGGTGTTGTCCATCACCTGATCCAGTTCGAACAACAATTCCCCGGAAAGGCCATCGCCCTGGCCCGGACTTGGCGCAGAGACGGTGGGCGAGGCAGGAAGATTTGCCAAGGCCGACATTTTCTGGGTTTTCAAGGCGAGATCCTGCACTGCCTCGTGCGGCGCCGTATCGCTCGTGGACTCTTCAGCGATTTGCGGCAAGTCCAAAGCGCTTGAAAAGGTTGCCGAGGAAGCGCTTTCGTCCGGCGGAGTGAATGTTTTTGGCGAGCGCGCGATTTGTCCGGCTGATTTTTTATGAGCGGACAAAGGGTCACTGGGGCGCACGTCGAGATCGCGCATGGCGCGCGCTGCCGTGGCGAGCATGCTGTCCAGGTCTTGTTCGTTGTCGGCCAGGCGCCGGGAATAAGAACCCTTGCGCCCGAGTCCAAATCCCACGCCCGTGCCGATCAGCGTCAGCGCAGCGAATCCCGCCCAGTAATACCAGGGAATGGGCTCGGTCTGGATGACCGTGCGGATTTCCGGCTTTGGCGGGGGCGGCGCCGAAGGAATCGGTGCCGAAGCGGCGGTTTTTCTCAGGAGTTCCAGGGATTGTTCGAGGCTGGCCAATTGGGCGTCGATGCCCTCTTGCCTGAGCCGCAATTGCGCAATGCCATCTTCCAGTCGCTGGTTGTTCTGCACCACTTCCGGTTTCGATGCCGGGGCAGCCGTGACATTGCCGCAATGTTCCAGCAGGCGACGGCATTCCTGAGGCCCGGGTTTTTCACCCAGCGCGAGTGCGCGTCGCAAAGTCACGGGTTCACCCGGCTGGACGTCGGTTTCGGCTGGCTCTTCGGAAGGTGGGGCCGGCGTATCAGGGGAGACAGGCGCTGGCCTCTTGGCAACACGAGGCTTGCGCCCGGTCGCCGGCGTGCGTGATGACGACGCACGCACATCGCGCAGATCTGGAAACCAGACAACGGTACCGGCTGGCGGGTCGATGACTTTGCCATCCGGAAAGACACCCGGGTTACCCGCGATTACCTGCTGGATCAGTCCCTCGCGAAGACCGCGATTTCTGGGGAATAACACGGCCGCGATTTCTTCCAACGTGTCGCCGCGCAAAATGCTCAGGCGAAATCCGCGCCTGCCGCCTTCGCTTGCACGGGCCGGAGGCGTCGCGGCACGCGGAATCAGGATCCGGAAATGACGCGCGTACGACGAGGCGTTCTCGCACTGGATACGAATCGTAAACTCCAGCCCGGGACTTTGAACCGGCTCCGAGGTCCGGATTTCCAGCAGATTCCCGGAGGGCAAAATACGAAGACTGGCTTTCTCCAAGACCGGTAAGTCGGCACCCGGAAGTTCGCTTGCCTGTCCCAGGGACAGGCAAGCATCGGAAATATTCTCTTCCGGCGTGGAGGAAAGCACGGCGACTGCCTGCAGGGGCTCGCCCTGACGGGAGCGCACCTCGACACGCCAGAGGTCAACGGGATTGGCGAGCGCCGATCCGACGGCAGACAGGCCGACCGTGGCCGCCACAGCATGACAAAACCGCCGCAAAAGGTGTGGCCTGGGCACGGTGCTGCAGACCTATAGGTGGAGGGATTTCAGTGGCGTGGCACCATATATGGTGGTCGGCAGTGTATGCCGTTGTTTCGCAAGATGCAATCACCTCTGATGGTGAGGGCGCTGCGGCGCATTTTCGAGGCCGCCCGACCGCCTTTTACAGGACCTCGGCCGCATGGTCGGCCAGGCGCGAGCGCTCCCCTCTCATCAGTGTCACGTGCCCACCGTGCGACCAGCCTTTGAAGCGGTCCACCACGTAAGTCAGGCCCGAACTTCCCTCCGTAAGATAAGGCGTGTCGATCTGCGAAATATTGCCCAGGCAAACCACCTTGGTGCCGGGGCCGGCGCGGGTGACCAGGGTTTTCATCTGCTTGGGCGTCAAGTTCTGTGCCTCGTCGATGATCAGAAACTTGTTGATGAAGGTTCGGCCGCGCATGAAGTTGAGCGATTTCACCTTGATGCGGGAGCGGATCAGATCGCGCGTGGCGGCGCGTCCCCATTCACCAGCCTCGTCGTCGGTCTTGTTCAGGACGTCGAGATTGTCCTCGAGCGCGCCCATCCAGGGCGTCATTTTTTCCTCCTCGGTGCCGGGCAGGAAGCCGATGTCTTCGCCCACCGGCACCGTGACCCGGGTCATGATGATTTC
>JBJXFN010000259.1:0-3211 GCA_046155535.1 Burkholderiales bacterium | reverse complement strand
CAACCATCGAGCACGACCTCAAGAGATTGCTGATCGGTGCGGAGGCGGACCGCATTGAACAACTGTGGAAAAAAATGTGGTGGCATCTGCACTATGGGGGCCGCGGCGGAGCCGCTTCACTGGCGATCTCCGCCATCGACATGGCTTTGTGGGACCTGAAGGCGCGCCGCCACGGCACGGCGTTATGGCGCCTTCTGGGTGGCCATGATCCGCGCGTGCCGTGTTACGCGGGCGGGATCGATCTGCAATTTCCGCTCGATAAACTGCTGCGCCAGACGGACGACAACCTCAAGAAGGGTTTTCGCGCGATCAAGATGAAAGTCGGACGTGAAAAATTGTCCGAGGACGTGACGCGGGTGAAGGCGATGCGCGAACACCTGGGTGCGGATTTTCCGCTGATGGTGGATGCCAACATGCGCTGGTCAGCGGATGAGGCGATCCGCGCCGCGCGCGCATTTCAGCCGTTCAGCCCGGTCTGGCTGGAAGAGCCGACCATCCCGGACGACATCGAGGGTCATGTGCGCATCGTGCGTGAAGGCGGGTTGCCGGTGGCCACCGGGGAGAACCTGCATACCCTTCACGAATTCGCCAATCTGATGCGTGCCGGCGGTGTCACGTTTCCGGAACCCGATGTCACCAATTGCGGCGGTGTCACGGTTTTCATGAAAGTGGCGCATCTGGCAGAAGCCATGAATCTTCCGGTGACGTCTCACGGAGCGCACGATGTGACGGTGCATCTGCTGGCCGCCGCTCCCAATCGATCCTATTTGGAGGCACACGGCTTTGGCCTGGAGCGCTTCGTCACGCCATTACTTAAACTCGAAGATGGATTTGCGGTGGCGCCGGACACGCCGGGACACGGGCTGACGTTCGACTGGCGCGGACTGGAGGCGTTGCGCGTTTGACGCGCAATTGCTGCCTGGGGACAGCCGATCGGTTTGCGTCAGGGGGTCAGGTCAGAGCGTAACTTCGAGACCCGGTTTCTGTGCCGGGCATCGCGAGCGAGTCAGGACAAAGCCTGTTCAGTCCGGTCGAACCGCCTTGATCCAGATGCCCGGGTGGCGTGTCAATTCTTGCCACCGGCGGGGTCTTCAAGCGAGCACTTCCATCCAGTGGCCGTGGAATCCTGAGGGATGGCCTGGGGAAGATTGGCCATGACACCAGGCAGGGCGGCGGCGAAGCCGGCCTCGCAATCCGCGACAGTCTTGATATTGGGATTGAAGACAACGTATTTGTCGATGTCGGAGTTATTCTTCAGGGAAATCTCGACATAGACCCCCGGGGGCGGCTCCTGTTTGCATGCGGACAGGGCAACGGTCGAAGCAAAGCAAGCGCATAGCGCGAGTTTTTTCATGTGTTACCTGACGTAACTAGTTTTGCTACTTAGTTTTTCTGCGAAGCATGCAACGCTCTGCTCAGATCTTCGATCAGGTCGCCGGCGTTTTCAAGACCGACCGACAATCTGACCGTGCCCTCAGTGATGCCGGCCGCGCGCAGCGCGGCTTCATCCATGCGGTAGTGCGTGGTGGTAGCCGGATGAATGACCAGGGATTTGGCATCACCAACATTGGCCAGGTGCGAAAACACCCTCAGTCCTTCGATAAAGCGGCGCCCCGCCGCACGGCCGCCTTTGAGGCTGAAACTGAAGACCGCGCCGCAGCCGCCTGGCAGAATCCGGGAAGCAAGGGCATGGTCGGGATGCGAGGGCAGTTCCGGATAGGCCACCGATTCGACGGCGTCGTGCCGGTCCAGAAAGGCGACGATCTGGCGGGTATTGTCGATGTGTTTCTGCATCCTGAGCGACAGCGTTTCGATCCCCTGCAGAATCTGAAAGGCATTCATCGGACTCATGCAGGCACCAAAATCCCGCAGGCCCTCGCGCCGCGCACGCAGCAGAAAGGCGCCGGTGGTCGACTCTTCGCTGAACACCATGCCGTGAAATCCGGAATAGGGTTCGGTCAGGGTCGGAAACCGGCGGGATTTTTCCCAGTCGAATTTGCCGCTGTCCACTACGACGCCGCCGATGGCAACGCCATGTCCGCCGAGAAACTTGGTCGCGGAGTGGAATAACAAATCCGCGCCCAGATCGAAGGGCTTCATCAGATAGGGCGTGGTAAATGTCGAGTCCACCATCAGCGGCAGGCCAGCATCATGCGCAATGCCGGCGACTTTCTCGACATCAAGCACATCGAGTCCGGGATTGCCCAGCGTCTCCCCGAATATAAGGCGCGTATTCGGGCGGATGGCTTTGCGAAAGGCATCCACCTCGCGCGGATTTACAAAGGTGGTGTCGATGCCAAAGCGCGGCAGCGTGTACTCGAGCAGATTGTGCGAGCCGCCGTATAGAGATCGGGAGGCGACGATATGCGACCCGGCACCCATCAGTGTGGCAATCGCCAGATGCATCGCCGCCTGGCCGCTGGCAGTGGCTATCGCGCCAACGCCCCCTTCGAGCGCGGCGATGCGTTCTTCGAGAACGGCATTGGTCGGGTTGGAAATGCGCGAATAGACGTGGCCCGCGCGCTCCATGTTGAACAGCGATGCCGCCTGCTCGGTGTCCTTGAAGACATACGAGGTGGTGAAGTAAACCGGCTGCGCGCGGGCGCCGAACTGTGGGTCCGGTTGCTGGCCGGCGTGCAGGCTCAGGGTGTCGAACTGGTAGGTCTTCGGTACGGACATGACAACGAACCTAGTAAAAAGCCCCGCGTGCGGCAACCGGCCATACGCACTCGACCTTGCCACCGCGCACGCCCACGATCCAGTCGTAAAGGTTCACGGTCGGGTCGCAGTGGCCCGGAATGAGGCGGATCTTGTCGCCGATCTTTACTTGCGCGCCGCGCGGCAGTTTCAGCACGCCATGCTCATCCGAGGCCTTGAGAAACTCCACACCGGGCAGGTCGGCCACCAGCGGCATGCCGGAATCCACTGACAGGGCTTTGAGTCCGGCGTCCACAACGGCGCGCTCGACGCTCGCGTGGCTCATGACTGTTGCCCAGACAAACAGGCTTTGTTCGAAACTATTGACCGGTTTGCCGTCTTCGCCGAGATTGCGGTTGTAATCCGCATCCATGAAGATGTAGGAGCCGGGCTGAATTTCGTTGTAGACGCCGCTGTCGGCTTCCAGCAAATACGTTCCGGTCCCGGCGCCGGTAATGATGTCCGCCTTGAAGCCGTGGACTTGCAGCGCGTCCATCGTTTCGCGCACGTACTG
>JBJXFN010000240.1:0-4284 GCA_046155535.1 Burkholderiales bacterium | reverse complement strand
GCGTACGGTTACAGCAAGGAATTTCCCGCCGAGCAGCGCCTGCGGGATGCCTGGGGCTGGGGCATTGCCGGGGGCGCAATCGACATCCAGAAGACCAACATCGCCGCGGCGCTCGTCGGCCGGCGGTTCAATCAGCGGCGCTAACTGGAAATAAAAGCCAGAAAAGAAACGCTCTCACCGCGGAGGACGCGGAGGAAAACCGAGTAAAAATTACTCGCGAGAAAATCACTGAGGCTGAAAGCGCAATTTGTCCGACAAGGTTCTTTGTATATTTTGCTTTTTCGCTTTCCTCCGCGTCCTCTGCGTCCTCCGCGGTGAGCGCTTTTTATCCCTCACGAATCCAATTCACGTCAAATCGATTCGACAAACCGTATCAGCGCATCACGGTCCGCCCTGGGCAATTTACTGAACGCATCGCGCGAGGCTGCCGCTTCTCCGCCATGCCAGAGTATGGCTTCGAGCACATTGCGCGCCCGTCCGTCGTGCAGCAGTGCGGTGCTTCCGCTCACGACACCGGACAGTCCGAGGCCCCACAGCGGCGCGGTGCGCCAGTCGTTGCCGCCAGCGAGATAATCCGGGCGGTAGTCGCTCAATTCCGGTCCCATGTCGTGCACCAGAAGATCAGTGTAGGCATTGAAGGTCCGGTTCGCAAGGTGAGGAAACGCGGGATACTCCGACGCGGTCTTGAGTTCGGGCACGTGACAGGCGGCGCAGGCCGCCTCGCGAAACAATTTTCCACCGCGCTGAACCACGGGATCGCCCGGATTGCGCGGCGCCGGCACCGCGAGCGCGCGCAACCACAACTCGAAGTCGACCATGTCGGCGTCGATCACTTCCGGATCGTTTGCCGGATCCTGGATCTGGCAGACGCGTTGAATCGGCGGGCAATTATTTTTTCGATAGATCTTCGACGTGACGCCAATGTCGCCGAGAAACGCCGCCGCCACCTGTTGCATCAGATTGGGCGTGTTCGCCTTCCATCCGAAGCGTCCAAGCGCCCTGCGGTTATGGACATCGTCCCACACGTAATTCGGCCGGCCATTGAGTCCCGCGGCCTTTTGTTTCGCCGCGAGATCAAGCACCGTTTCTTCCGCCACCGCTTCCAGCAGCCCCATGCCGAAAATCGGCGACGTATTACGCAAGGACAACATCGCCCCCTCGCCCAGGGGGCCGAAAGCAAGGTCTTCCAGGCGAACCGTCGGTTTGCGCAAGGTGACTTTTTCCCCATCGGGCAGCGTCACCACTTTTTCGGTCCAGTCGAGGAAGATCTTTGCCTCTGCCGGCACCATTTCGAACGCGTAGCGCAGATCGACTTCCTGAGCCTGGAGCGCATTGTTCTGGAACTGATCGCCGTAATTCGGGTCCGGCATCGGACCGCCGTTTTTGTTCGTCCCGGGCAGGCTCAGGCGCACCAGCATCGTGGAAAGCTGTTCGTCCGCGGATTTCGGCGGTGCCCCGCGGCCATTGTTGATATGACACTCGCTGCATCGAGTCTGGATGAAAGTCGGGCCGAGGCCCCATTCGCCGTTGAAGGTAATCGGCGCGATCCAGCGTCTCTTGAAATGGCTGCGTCCCTGCAGGAATACTTCGTTTTCGCGGTACGTCAGGACTTTTGCCGGATGAATATAGGCGTCCTGATCGGCGCGATCGACAATAAACCCCGCATCGGCCCCGGCGCCGGCTTGTTGAGCCAGGGCCATGCCGGTCAAGCCAATCGCCAACCATGAATTCCACCGCATCGCAGCACTCCCGGAGTGAATACCGTTCCGATCAACGATCGAAACCCTGTATCTCAGACAGGGCAAAATATCGTTTGTCGGGCGAATCGTCAATCACGGTCTTTCGGCACCCTGGCACGCGCGCCCGGTATGGGAAAATGCTGCCCGTCCGGCGCCGGACTTTGCTAGTGTTCCAACGTTTGCATCCATGACTTTTCCCCAGGAATTTCCATGAACAACCACGTCGCCTATGGCGCGTCCACAATTCCGGCTGGTATCCGCTCCCGTTTTCTGGCTGGGATCAACGGCCTGAACATGCATGTTCTCGAAGCAGGTTACGAGACGCCGGGCCGGCCTTTTCTGCTCCTCTTGCATGGTTTTCCGGAGATGGCCTATAGCTGGCGCAAGGTGATGCCAGCCCTCGCCGCTGCGGGCTATCACGTGGTCGCACCCGACCAGCGCGGCTACGGCCGCACCACCGGCTGGGACGGGGACTATGACGGCGACTTCCGGTCGTTTCGCATGCTCAATCTGGTTCGCGACCTTCTGTCGCTGCTGTCGGCCATGGGTGTGCGCGCCGTTCGCGGAGTTGTCGGGCACGATTCGGGATCGCACGTCGCCGGCTGGTGCGCCCTCATACGACCCGATGTCTTCGGCTCGGTTGCCATGATGAGCGCGCCGTTTCCAGGCCCGCCGACCCTGCCATTTGGTATCGCCGACCGGCCGCCCGAGGCACGATCCGAACCGGACATTCACCAGGCGCTGGCCGCGCTGCCCCGGCCGCGCAAACACTATCAGTGGTATTACTCCACCCGTTCGGCCAACAACGACATGTGGAAATGCCCGCAGGGAGTGCACAATTTCCTGCGCGCCTACTACCACCACAAAAGCGCTGACTGGCCGGACAATCAACCGTTTCCCCTGAGCGGATGGACGGCAGGCGAACTCGCGAAGATGCCGACCTACTACATCATGGATCTCGAAGAGGACATGGCGCAGACGGTCGCGAAAGAAATGCCCGACGTCAGCACCATCGCGGGCTGTCGCTGGCTCACGGACGAGGAATTATCGGTATATGCGTCGGAATATCGCCGCAACGGCTTTCAGGGCGGCTTGCAGTGGTATCGCAACGGCACCGGCGGCACCAACACCGGAGAGCTTGCGCTCTTCTCGGGCCGGCGGATCGACGTGCCCGCCTGTTTCATCTCGGGAAAACATGACTGGGGAAATTACCAGTTCCCCGGAGCCCTGGAAACGATGCGCGACCGGATTCTCACTCGCTCATGGGGAGTACACCTGATCGAAGGTGCCGGGCATTGGGTGCAGCAGGAACAGGCCGCGGAAGTCGCGCAACGCCTGCTGCGATTCCTCGAGGAAACCCGCTGATCCGAATGCGACGGATGGGCGAGCCCGCGCGACATAGCGCGCTGCTTTACCCACTCAGCACCAGTTCCATGTACCGCACGCCGGGCAGCGGATTCGCGTAATACGCCGCGGTTTCCCTGAAGCCCAGGGAACGATACAGGGCCTGCGCGCCGGTCATGCCGGTCAGCGTGTCGAGCCGCATCCGTTGATAACCCAGGTCACGGGCCGCCTGAATGGCGTCCGCCGCGAGTGCCCGTCCCAGCCCCACGCTTCGCGCCGATGTGGACACATATAACCGCTTCATCTCACATTCCGTCGCCGTGAGCCGCCGCACGCCGACACAACCCATCGCGACCGATCCCTGCCGCGCGAGAAGCAGACACCCGGAAGGCGGGCCATACATCGTGGAGAGGTTTTCGAGTTCGGCCGCGAAATCCTGGAAGCACAAATCCACCGCCAGCTCGCGCGCATAGTCCTCGATCAGTCGTCTCGCCTCGGCGAGCTCCGCAGCGGATCGCGCTGAAGAGATCCCCGGAGTCATTGGCCGGGCCAATCCCGTTCAGCGCAGGCCCGGCTCACCAAGCTCGCGAACCACCTGGGCAGCCGGAATTGCGCGCGCGCCCGAAACGTTCTGACCGCACCACAGCGGCGAAAAATCTCCCGAGCCCGCGGCTTCCGCCTTTGCGCGCACCGGCGCGATTGCGCCGGTGGCCAGTGGAAAGCTCGGCGCACCGCGGTTCATCGGGCCCAACTCGCGCATGACCCGGTTCACGATGCCGCGCGCGGGGCGGCCCGTGAACAGATTCGTCAGCGCGGTGTGCATCGCCGCTTCCGAACCGATCGCGGCACGATGAACCGCGCTGATCGTGGATTCGGGACACAGGAGAAACGCCGTGCCTGCCTGAATCGCCACCGCGCCCAACGCGCCGGCCGCGGCGACTCCCCGGGCGTCGGCGATCCCGCCCGCGGCGATCACGGGGCATTTCACCGCCTTCACCACTTGCGGCAGCAGGGCAAAAGTCCCCACCTGGGTGCTCACGTCTTCGGAAAGAAAATTTCCCCGGTGGCCCCCTGCCTCCGATCCCTGGGCGATCACCGCATCAACGCCTTTCGCCTCCAGCCAGCGCGCTTCGGCAACCGTGGTGGCGGAGGAAAAAATTTTCACTTTCCAGGACTTCACCCGTGCGAGCAGCGGCGCGGG